>JAZSHE010000160.1:0-3105 GCA_045533085.1 Ruminococcus sp. | reverse complement strand
GACCGAAGAGGAGATGCTTACATTCCTCGACACTGCGTCACAGAAACTCAAAGAGCTCGAGGACTACGACGTTAACCGCGAGAATCTCGTGAATCGCTACGAACAGTTGAGAAACGATGCGATGTCAAAGGCAAAACAGCTCTCACAGATCCGTCACAGAGTAGCTGAAGATTTTGCTTTGTGCGTTCAGAAAGAGATGGCTTTTCTTGAGATGCCGAACGTCAGACTTGTTGTTGACTTCAAAGAAACCGAGCTTTCAAAGTCAGGTACCGATAAGGTTGAGTTTCTTATTTCGGTCAACCTTGGCGAAGAGCCGAAGCCTGTTACAAAAATTGCATCAGGCGGTGAGTTGTCCCGTATGATGCTTGCTATAAAAACCGTGCTTGCACGACACGACGTGGTCGAAACTATGATATTTGACGAAATTGATACCGGAATATCAGGCTCAGCCGCACGCAAGGTTGGTATGAAGCTCAAAGAAGTGTCGAAAGACCGTCAGGTTATGTGTGTTACACATCAGGCGCAGATTGCTTCTCTGGCTGATAACCACTTGCTTATCAGCAAAAATTTTATTGATAACAAAACCTACACCGAGGTGGTACAGCTCGATATGGATGGAAGAATCCACGAGCTTGCCCGTATTATCGACGGTGTTGATATAACCCAGACAGCGCTCGATCACGCGAGAAAGCTGATTGAAAACGCTTAATTTTTTACTACTTGGAGATTTACTATGAAGAAATGGACAGTAGCAAAATTGAATAAAGACAGGGCTGTTGCCATTTCCTCAAGGCACGATTTGCCGATGCTTATTTCAATGCTGCTTGATATCAGGGGAATTACTGACGACGATGCAATAAACAACTTTTTGTACAACGACAGCGAGTTGTCAGACCCATTTGACGCGAAGGATATGCACAAAGCCGTTGAACGCATCAAGCAGGCTGTTGAAGATTTTGAACTCATTTGTGTTTACGGCGATTTTGATGCCGATGGTGTTACATCCACAGCTTTGCTTTACTCGTATCTTGAAGCTGTGGGTGCAAATGTTATGTACTATATCCCTGCACGAGAGGGCGAGGGATACGGAATGAACAAAGATGCCGTCAACTTGCTTTGCGAAAACGGCGTAAAGCTCATCGTGACAGTTGACAACGGTATAGCCGCTGTGGACGAAATCGCGTACGCAAAGTCGCTCGGTATCGAGACTGTTGTCACAGACCACCACATGCCAAATACAGTTATCCCTGATGCTGTCGCTGTTGTTGATATGCATCAGGAGGATTGTAATAGTTCGTTTAAAGAACTATCAGGTGTCGGAGTAGCACTCAAACTCGTTATGGCGATTGAGGGCGAATATTCTGATCCGTCACAGATTTTAGAAAATTATTCTGACCTTGCCTGTCTTGGTACAGTTGGTGATATTGTACCGCTTATTGGCGACAACCGTGTTATTGTTAAAAACGGGCTTATGCATATTGCTAACTCTGACCGTTGCGGTATCAACGCTCTTGTCGAAGAGTCGGGACTTTCAAACCGCAAAATAACTACAGGTAATATTTCATTTACTATTGTCCCACGAATCAATGCTGGCGGCAGACTCGGACTTTCAAAGAAAACCGTGTCAATGCTTCTTACTGACGAAGAGGATGTTGCGTATGATATTGCACAAGAGCTGTGTGAAGATAACACCCAGCGTCAGCAGATTGAAAAAGAAATCCTCGATGATATTGACGAACGCATCAAGCGTGACCCGTCGATTGTTCAGAACCGTGTGATTGTAGTCAGCGGAGAAAACTGGCATCAGGGTGTTATTGGTATTGTCGCTTCTCGTATCAAAGAAGTGTACGGAAAACCTAGCATTGTTATTTCGATTGATGATGAAGGCTGCCGTGCATCCGGAAGAAGTGTAAAGGGCTTTTCGTTGTGCGATGCTGTGTTTGCGTGCTCACAGTACCTTACTCAGTTTGGCGGACATCCGATGGCTGTCGGCTTTGGTATGGTCAAAGAAAACATCGATGCTTTCACCAAAGCTATCAATGATTATGCCGCTACTGTATATATGCCTGTACCTGAGCTCGAACTCGATTGTAAACTCAATCCGGCTCAGCTCTCAGTTTCACTTGCTGACCAGCTGTCGTTGCTCGAACCTTTTGGTGCCGGCAATCCTACTCCGCTTTTCGGGTTGTATAATATGACACTTACTGACATTCACGAAGTAGGCGGCGGAAAACATCTGCGACTGACTCTTTCACGTCTTGACAGCTCAGTAGTTGCGATGAAGTTTTCTACTACTAAAGAAAACTTCCCGTACAAGGTCTCAGATGTTGTCGATTGTGCTGTTACTCTTGATAAAAATATATACAATAATACCGAATCGCTCAGCGTTATAGTTCGTGAAATGCGATTCTCAAATGTAGATGAAGATGCTGTTTTACAGTCAAAGGAAGACTTCGAATCCTTCTGCCGTGGCGATAATATTACGGTGGAACAAGCGACCACACTTTTACCAACACGAGAAGAGTTCGCTGTTGTTTACAGATTTTTGAGGTCTAACAACGGCTTTAAGCACAATATAGAAACCCTGCACTACCGTTTGAACAGCAAAACGCTTACATACGGCAAGCTCAGAGTTATACTCGAAGCTATGAACGAACTTTCCCTTATCGAGATTTACGAGGGGATGAACTCAACCACTATCAGAATGTGCGAAGTCGAGGGTAAAGTCAACCTCGATGATTCGCTGATTATATCTAAGCTCAAGGAGGTGAGCGAGAATGCCTGAGAGAGTTTATTATCAGGATTTTCACGAGCTCACAGTAAGAATTCAAAACAATTCAGGTAAATACGATTTTGACAAAATCAGGGCTGCGTACGAGTTTGCTGATAATGCACACGGCGACCAGCGTCGTGTGTCAGGCGTGCCATATATTCTGCACCCGACATCAGTTGCGTGTATTCTTGCCGATATGGGGATGGATACCGATGCTATCGTAGCTGCGTTGCTCCATGATGTTGTCGAGGATACAGAGGTAACCCTCGAAACAGTAAAAGAGCTTTTTGGCGCTGATGTTGCTCTGCTTGTTGATGGCCTGACAAAAATCA
>JAZSHE010000184.1:0-10706 GCA_045533085.1 Ruminococcus sp. | reverse complement strand
GAGTGGCATATAGCAGTTTTTGTTGATGGTTCTGACAATAACGTTGTGAATGATGTGTTAACTAACGTAGAAAATTCAAAGCTTGAGTATTCAGTTGATGATAAAACATATATCGAGATGAATAAGCTTGATAATTATCGTTGGTACACTAATGAGTTTGACAGCACAGTAAAAACCATTTACTATCGTTGGACTGCTTACACAGGTCCTGGCGTAAACGAGGCTGTGTTCTCTTATGGTCACGACTTAAGCAACGGTATATACTTTAGTATCACAGAATAAATGATGTTGTAGAGGAACTAAAGGCTGCCTGTACAATAATTAATTATGAAATTATTACTACTAATAATAAAGGAGGTGTTGAAATGAGCGAGAATAAGAACAGAGTAAAAAAGAATAACAAATCTCCACTTGGACGTCTTGTCATGGTAATTGCTTTGTTGATTTTAGTTGTTGTCAGCTTAGTTTCAACAACCTTCTCCTCATTCGTTCCACTGAGCGCTGATACTCAGGAGGGCTCACTTATAGCAAGAATTCAGTCTTCAATTGTGAATCGAGAAAAAGCAGATGTCGCAAATGTAAATGCTGAAAAGGATGTTGCTGAAACAAAAGCAACAGTAACATATACTGCAGGTGAGTATATTTATATCAAAAACTTCAAACCATCCGGCTGGGGCGATCCATGGATTACTTCATCTGGATATGCGTGGGCGCACATGTGGGGCGGTACAGCTGGCGAAAATGATTATTTGTTTGAGTTGTATTCAGGTACAAAGGGTGCGGTTGGCGCAATCTATCGTGCTAAGGTGGCTACTGGTGGTACATACACAAATGTTATTTTTACACGAAATTCAAGTAATAAAGGACCATGGACAGACAAATGGAACCAGACTGGTGATATCGTTTTAAGTTCAAGTGCCTACAACTGTTGGACTGGTTTTTCTGCTGACAGCACTTCAAAAACCGGTTCGCACTATGCAGTTCCACCATCAGCAGTTACAGCTTCTGTTACAAATGCTGTAAGCGGTTCTGGTACAAACGCAGACCCATACATTGTTCGTCCTGGTGCTTCATTCACTATCGAACTTTCTGCAACAAAAGCTGATCCTGGTATGGAAGGATTTGGTTGGAATATTAACAGTGATACAGTAGCTTCTTCTGGTACATCTAATACATATACAGCGTCATACACCGCAAGTACTACTGAAGGTACAACAACATACACAGGTTATGCATGGTGTTATCAGAGTTCAACATCGAACTATTCATCAAGCTTTAAAAATTCTAACACTGTCTACGTAAAGGTAGAAGAAGAAAAGTATACATACACAGTTACTAATAATTATGGCGGTACCGTTTCACCTGAAAGTGGTTCCGTAAAAGCTGGAACAGGTGTTTCAATCACTGCTACACCTTCAACTGGTTACTCTTTTGCTGAGTGGACCGGTCTTACAAAGGCTACTTTAAGTTCAACAACTACAGCTACTACAACACTTACACCAACTGGTAATGGTGCGACCGTTAAAGCTAACTTCCGTCCTGATACACCGTCAGCGCTTACTCTGACAGGTTCAAATGTAGCGAGTGGCACATCAGGCACAGGCACATCGGCAAATCCATATATCGTTTTTGACAACGGTGGATTTTCACTCAAAGCTACTGCTACTGTCGTAACTGGTGCTTCTGCACGCTATTCAACTACTTCAGGTGGCACATACTCAACAACAAACACATTCAGCCCTGCACTTACAACAAAGGGCACTTCAGTGTCATATACTGTTTACGCAAAAGCTTACACAGATGGTTATTATTCATTAAACTCTAAATCTGCAACAGCCTACTATATGGTATTCAGTCATTTGAATGGTGCGAACACTGGATTTACTATGAGCAGTGATAACATCACTGATGCTGAAACACTCACACTTTCAGGTGCGTATGTAAATGGTGTTGCTGATGCAGAAAAAGCTTATATTACACAGACATACCAGATAAGTGAAAATAACAGCACTTTCTCTGATTTGAATGGTTCAACATGGAACCCTAACTCTACTGGAACATATTACTTCAGAGTAAAAACCACCAACACAAAAACAGGGGAGACTGTTTACTCTACATCACAGACTCTTACTGTTGTACAGAGTACTGTTTTCTATGATATTACTGTTGTAAATGATGGTACTGTTGATGGTACGGTAACCCTCAAAACCGGTGACACTATTATCACAGATGGAAAGATTCTTTCTAACAGTCCATTGTCAGTATCATTAACAAGACCTAATTCTAACTACTATATAGAATATCTTGAAGTTGATACAATAACTGAGTTTGATAACCAGAATGTCAACGGCAATATTACAGATTACGTCGCTTACGATCACGTTAAAGGCAACGTAGAGATTCACTACAAGCTTACTCTCAAGCCTACAGTGACTGTAGCTAAACCTGCTAACGCTGACTCAATCACTTTCAAGTATTATTCAGATGGCACTCTTAAGACAGTGACAGCTGCAAATACATACTATGTTGACTACAACTCAAAAATCACATATACTGTAACACCAAAGTCAGGATACTATGTAAGTGCTATGACTGGTGTGACAATGGGCAATATAACATCAGGAGCGGTGACAGGTACAAAAAATAATGTTACAGCCAACATTTCAAGTGTTACTGCAACTCTCTCTAACAACAGAACTGTCAGCGTCAGAGTTGATAGCACATCTGATGTTACTACAGGCGGTTCGATGACTATCGATGGTACAGCTCTTGGCTTTAGCCAACCAAAACCACTCAACTATGGTGCAACATCAACGATCGTTATTACACCACCTGATGGATGCTATGCAGTTGTTACAGGTAATGATGTTAATGCTACTATCACTACAGATGGTAAAGCTACTTTCGACGTAACTCTTACTGGTCAGAACAAAAACTACGTTGTTAAGTTTATCAATAACCCTAAGATTTATATGACTCAGCCACAGTATGGCTCTGTTTACGTAACCGATGATAATGAGAATTATTACTTTAACGGTGATCCTGTAGGTTATGGAACCAAACTCACTGTTCACGTTAAGCGTGACCATGCTAATGCTACAGTTTCAAATGTTTTAGTGAATAATTCGTCTATCGGTACAGCAGATGGATCTACGTTCAATATTTATGAAGATTCTACAGCATCTGCTGCAATCGCTATCAAGTCTGGTCACGAATTTACCGAAGGTACCGAGTATGGTTTACGCCGTATTTTCTTCACTGATAATTCAGGTTGGGGAGACGGACAGGTAATGGTTCATTATTCAAACACAAACAGTGACACCAACTTCTCTGACGGTAATACAATGGCGATGACCTTTAAGTTTACAAACGATGCTAGTCAGCGTGTTTACTATGCTGATATCCCATTCTCTTATAAGTATGTAAACTTCTATAAAAAGAGTGCTACATCAACATACACAGCTTCTGCTTTGATAGGAACTGAAGCTAACGCATTCTGGCATGGTGGCGGTACTTCTCCGCACGCTATTAATACATGGCAGGAGAACTACTCCGACTATAGTGCTACTGACAGAGAAACATCTATCCAGCAGGGTACTACAGTAAAAGACGAGCCTGTTACATTCAGTTACAGCTGCGATTTTGGTGATGATACACTGACAGCTAAAGCGGTTTCTGGTAACGCTGTTACTGTTGATTTCAACAAAGGCGTTTTATCTATCACTCCAACTGAGAACACATATACATACTCACTTGTAGAGGTTAAGTCAAACGCTTCTACAACCGTGAAGTACTATCTCATTAGAGTTGAAAATTTTGAAATCGTCAGCTTTACTGGTCTGCAGAAGATTTACAACTCTCAGGTGTTCAACGACATCCAGCTTGACCTTATTGTTAAGGGTGGAGTACTCAATTACGCAGCAAAGCTATTCAGCTCAAGTTCTAATATTTCTGGTTCATTCTCAGAAATGACAGATATCACATCTTCTGGGTTTGAAGAGAATAAGACTCTTGAAGCTTATATCAACAGCTTCCTTATTCAGTATCAGATTAACACTATGAGCGGAGTTAATTATTACAAGGTTGAGGCGAATGACGGTGCAAACCATAAAGCATCAAGCACACTCAGAACCTTGTTTGGTACTAATACATACAACGGCACAAGATGTGTTTACTTCTACAACAATTCAGGCAAGAATATTTCAAAGTACAATGTTCGCGCATGTTTTAATAACGCAAGTGATGAACACTTCTTTGTTACTATGCAGAAGTTAGGTAACACAAATTATTATCGTGCTGTTGTTCCAAGTGGATATGAAAGTTCAGTGAACTTCTACTTGACAAATCCAAAGACATTTACTAATGACTATGCTGATTACGATGGCAAAGATGATACAACTGAAGTATATTACTTTAGCGTAACTGGTGTATCAATTCCTGCAACAGATAACGCTAATATCGTGTACGAAGCAGAAACCATTGGCGACAATGGTATTGAGGGTGAATTTACTCAGTTTGATTATTAATTTACATTGGAGGTGAAAACCATGAAAAGATTATTACCAATTATTTGCATATTGATGGCGGTTCTAATATTAGCTATCGGAACGATTACTGTGTCTTATTCATGGTTTGAACCCGATATAAAAGAGGGTATAGGACTTCAGTATAAGGACGAAGCTAAGCTCAGAGCTGAAAATTGCTCGATAGTAACATACAGTGGAAATTACAACAATACACCGGGTTCATCGGGTTATGGTCTTGTCCAATATGGAAATGAACCTATTAGCAGTGGTGCTGTTACTGTTACATCAGGACAGACTGTTTATTATAAAACCGTTATCGTCAACAGCAGTGAAGAATATGATACAGTAGTATCGCTGTTTTTATCTTCGTTTACACCAACCGATGGTACAGCCAGCATTGGTGTAGCTTTTCCTACCAACTCTTTCAGAACTTTCAGCGAAACACAGACAGATATCCACATCATCCGTAACGCTTACGTTAAAACCAAGATTTTAAACGATGCAAATCCGGGTGAACTATCTGTTGAGTGGTTTGTCAGATGTGATTCTGGTTCTGTTACTTTTAACCCTGGTGCTGTTTTTCTGATGTATAGCTAAGGAGTCGCTGTGAGATTTTTAAAAAGACTTTTTAGTATTCTCGGCACAATTCTGCTTGTAGTATTGCTTGCTGTTGTTGTTCTTATGTTTAACGCGAGAATATCAGGCGATGTACCATCTGTATTCGGATATCAAGTCTTCAGAGTTTCATCAGGCAGTATGGAACCTGAGCTGATGATTGGCGATGTGATTATTGTCAAACAAGCTGAACCTGAAGATATACAGAAGGGTGATATCGTTACATACAGAGGTGAGGTCGGCACATTTGACGGGAAGTTCATCACGCATAAAATGATTGAAGACCCACAGTATATCAATGGTGAGTATGTTTTCAGGACTCAGGGTATTCTCGAAGGAGCACAGCCTGACCCTGAGTGGTACGAAGATCAACTTATCGGTGAGTATGTTTGTACAGTACCTTACATTGATGCTCTGTATAGTTTTTTTGTAACACCATACGGATTGATAGTTTTCGTATTGATTATTATGGCTCTGTTCGGATACGAGTTAATCGCACTTATTGTTTCGTATAAATCGCTTGATGAAATCGACGATGACAATAACAATAGCGAAGACGAGCAAGACGAAAGAGACCGCTCTGATTATTCAGATGACTACGAAATTTAATATTCACACATAACATTCAGGACCTGAGTTTTATCTCAGGTCCTTTTTGTTTGAGCTATTCTGAAATTTTGGCAAATAAAACATTGATATATTCTTTAACGCAATTGACAGAACAACTTATTGTGATATAATACGTATGTATATCCTATATATTGGGAAAGTATGTTCAATTATATCACTGATTATGAGGTGTTATTATGGCTGCCGATAACGTACACGAAGGTCACAGAGCAAGAGTAAGAAAGAAGTTCTTGTTAAACGGATTAGATGGTTTTGAAACACATGAGGCACTTGAGTTTCTGTTGTTTTATTGTGTACACATGAAAAACACAAGCGAACTTGCTCATCGTCTTCTTGATGCGTTCGGTTCTTTATCTGCTGTTTTTGATGCACCTTTTGATGCTTTGTGCGAGTTTGGTATGTCCGAAACTCAGGCGACTTTCTTAAAGCTTATTCCTGAAATCACTCGACTTTATGTTGATGATAAGCATAATAATATTGATAAGAAATTTGACCAGCAAGTTATAGCTGACAGCATTTTGCGAAAATTTATCGGCAGAGAAAACGAGAATGTACTTTTGTTATTACTCGACGCAAAGGGAAAGCAGTTGTTTTGTGGTATTGTTGCCAAAGGTTCTCTTAACAACACAAACCTTCCTGTCAGAAAGATTGTTGATTATTCTCTACGATTCAACGCAAAATCAGCTATAATAGCGCACAATCATCCTAGTGGAGTGGCTTTGCCGTCAAAAGAAGACTTAGAAGCAACTTTGAATGTCAAAAACGCACTTTCGTTGATAGGCGTCAGCCTACTGGATCATTATATCGTTGCTGATAATGATTGCGTTTCTCTTGCACAAAGCAGGATTTCGCAAACACTCTTTGAATATTGATTTTACAGAAAGGTCAGGCTATGGAAAAGACTAAAATCAAATCATTACATTTTGCTGATTTGAGCAAATACAAAGCTGAAATTTATGGTATCAGTATTTTATGGATTATGCTGTTCCATGCTCATCCAATGTTTGGCGTTCATTATGATTTTGGCAAAAATTTCTTAAAACCGATTGATACCTTTATCGGCTTCGGAAATATGGGTGTTGAGATATTTTTGTTTTGTTCAGGAATATTTCTTTACTTTTCATTCGTCAGAAACAGCGATGCCTTCCAGTTTATGTGTAAACGAATTGCCCGACTCTTCTGGCCTGTTATTCTTATTTCAGGACCATACTGGATTTACACCTGTATTATCAAAAACGACTCTGTGTTGCAGTTTGTAAGCAAGTGTACGATGCTCGATTTCTGGATATCAGGTGACCAGCAGATCTGGTTCGTTTCTGCGATTTTTCTGTTCTATCTTATATACCCGTATATTTACGGATTTATGTTCAAGTCAAAACTTTCAAACGAGGTTGTTAGACTCGCGCTAATGCTCGTTGTAGTTGCGGTAGTAACTGTTTCTGTTTGTTATATCTATCCAGAGTATTACACAAAAATCGAGATTGCGCTGACACGTTTGCCTGTATTTATAATCGGATGTTATTTTGGAAAACTCGTATATGAAAAGAAAACTGTGTCAAAATATTTCTACCTGTTGTGCTTTGTTATTACATTAGCATCACTTGTGATACTGAATTTTGGTGTACTTTCTGGAATGTGGAGAAGATGGTTCTATCTTGTAGGCGGTATACCGATGACTTTTGTTATTATCTGGTTGCTCAACATCCTTAATTGTAAACAGATAAATAAGTTTTTTGCCTTCTTTGGTTCGATATCACTCAATTTATACGTTTCACACGTTGTTGTTATTCGAGTATACAAGTTTTTACCTTGCAAAGATGTTCGTAACGTCCCGATATATCTTGCGCTGATGACTGTTTCGGTATTAGTTGGTTGGCTTGCTGAGCTGGTTATCAGACAGATAACTAAACCTAAAGCTAAAGTATAATTTATTTGTGGAGTCTGAAGTTTATGGAAGAAAATAAGTTCAAACTAAAATCTCAGTACCAGCCGTATGGTGACCAGCCTAAGGCTATCGAGACACTTGTAAATTCAATAAACGACGGACACAAAGAGCAGACGCTCCTCGGTGTTACAGGTTCTGGTAAAACATTTACTATGGCGAATATTATCGCAAAGCTCAACCGACCCACTTTAGTGCTCGCTCATAACAAAACTCTCGCTGCTCAGCTATGTTCTGAGTTCAAAGAGTTTTTTCCTGACAACGCCGTAGAGTATTTTGTATCCTATTACGATTACTATCAGCCTGAAGCGTATATCCCTTCTACTGATACTTACATCGAAAAAGATAGCTCTATTAATGACGAAATCGACAAACTCCGCCACAGTGCAACCTTGGCTCTCTCAGAGCGCAGAGATGTCATCATTGTTGCATCTGTGTCTTGTATATACTCACTCGGCGACCCTATCGATTACCGCAGTATGGTTATTTCTTTGCGACCAGGTATGCAGAAATCCCGTGATGAGTTGCTTAAAAAACTCGTTGAATTGCAATACGAGCGAAACGATATCAACTTTATCCGTAATAAATTCAGAGTCAGAGGAGATGTAGTCGAGATTTTCCCAGCCGCATCTTCTGACAGAATTATCCGTGTTGAGTTTTTCGGCGACGAAATTGACCGCATCTGTGAGATAAATCCACTCACAGGTGAACTGATGGCAACTGTCCGTCATGCTGCTATTTATCCTGCTTCTCACTATATTGTTAGCGGCGAAAAAATGAACAAAGCTATCGCTGAACTTGAACGTGAGCTAGAAGAAAGACTTGTGTATTTCAGAGAAAACGGAAAACTACTGGAAGCTCAGCGTATTGAACAGCGCACACGATATGACATCGAAATGCTACAAGAAATCGGTATGTGTTCGGGTATCGAAAACTATTCCCGTGTTTTGTCCGGTAGAAAACCTGGTTCAGCACCGTATACTTTGCTCGATTATTTCCCTGATGATTTTCTGCTTTTTGTGGATGAATCCCACGTTACATTACCTCAGGTTCGTGGCATGTATGCTGGCGACAGAGCCAGAAAAACAAGTCTTATTGACTTCGGTTTCAGACTTCCTTCTGCTTACGATAACCGCCCACTGAATTTTGATGAGTTTTACGAGCGTGTCAATCAGGCTGTTTTTGTCAGCGCAACCCCTGGAGATTTTGAACTTGAGCGTTCAAAGGTTGTCGCTGAACAGATTATAAGACCAACTGGACTTTTAGATCCTGAAATTTCCGTGCGACCAACTGATGGTCAGCTTGATGACCTTGTATCCGAGATTCACAAACGAATCGATAAAGGCCAGCGTACACTTGTCACTACTCTTACAAAGAAGATGGCAGAAGATTTGACTGCCTACCTTGAAACTCTGGATATAAAAGTGCGATATATGCATCACGATATTGATACGGTTGAACGTATGGAAATTGTGCGTGATTTGCGTCTTGGTGAGTTTGATGTGCTTGTTGGTATCAACTTGCTTCGAGAAGGCCTTGATATCCCTGAGGTATCGCTTGTCGCTATACTCGATGCTGATAAAGAAGGCTTCCTGCGTTCTGAGCGTTCACTTATCCAGACTGTAGGACGAGCAGCTCGAAATGTTGACGGTGCAGTTATTATGTACGCTGATTCTGTTACTGATTCGATGAAGAAAACACTTACAGAAACCAACCGTCGTCGTACAATCCAGCATCAGTATAACGTTGAACACAACATTACACCAAAATCTATCGTCAAGAAAGTCAGCGATGTTCTTGAAATATCAACACGTACTGACGAAAAGACGGATGATTATAAACGACTTTCAAGAGAAGAAAAGCTAAAGCTGATTGAAAGCTTGAAAAAAGAAATGCACGCAGCAGCAAAATTGCTTGAGTTTGAACACGCTGCGTTTTTACGAGATAAGATTAAGAAACTACAAGGAAAGTAGGTAAGCAAATATGGCTAAACCTAAGAAACAACCTGAATATAATGACGAAAGTATTGTTGCGCTGAAAGGTGCCGATCAGGTACGAAAGCGTCCTGCGGTAATTTTCGGCTCAGATGGTATTGAGGGTTGTCAGCACTCAATTTTCGAGATTCTTTCTAACTCAATCGACGAAGCTCGAGAGGGTTACGGAAAAGTGATTACTGTAACTCAGTATGCTGACCACAGTTTTGAGATTGAAGACCACGGTCGAGGAATTCCGGTCGGATATAATAAAGCTGAAGACCTTTACAACTGGCAACTTGTTTTCTGTCAGTTGTACGCAGGTGGTAAGTATAAAAACAACGATAGCGGTAACTACGAGTATTCTCTTGGTTTGAATGGTCTTGGACTTAGTGCTACTCAGTTTGCATCTGAATATATGGATGCTGAAATACGCAGAGATGGAAAAAAGTACACTCTCCATTTTGAAAAAGGTGAGAACGTCGGTGGCCTGACAACTGAGGATTATCCGAAAAAAGATACCGGTACAAAAATTAAGTGGAAACCCGACCTCGATGTATTCACAGATATCGAAATCGACAGCAACTATATGGTTGATGTTATTAAGCGTCAGGCTATTGTTAACGCTGGCATCAAGTTTGTGTTCAGAAAACAAAACGGCAGAAGTTTCGATGTCAGTGAGTTTTTGTATGAAAATGGTATAGAAGACCATGTTAAAGAGATTGTCGGCGAAACTGCTATGACAACCGTCCAGAGCTGGAGCACAGAGCAGAAATGCCGTGACAGAGATGATAAAGACGAGTATAAATGCAAAATCAACGTGTCTTTAGCTTTTTCTAATAAAGTCAATACGACTGAGTACTATCACAACAGTAGTTATCTTGAGCACGGCGGTGCGCCAGAAAGAGCCGTTAAAAACGCTTTTGTATACATGATTGATAACTACTTGAAACAAAACAACAAATACACCAAGAACGAAAGCAAAGTAACAATAGGCGATATTCTGGATTGCCTTGTTAT
>JAZSHE010000206.1:0-2761 GCA_045533085.1 Ruminococcus sp. | reverse complement strand
TTTTTGATTAATTTTCACCCTTTCTCGTTTAATATCTTTTTCAAAATATCTAAATTTACGCTTACCCTTTTGGTAAGCGAGGTAAACTTCTTCTGTCACATGTATCCTTTGACCATCAATAAATATATACGGCATTTTATTACTCCTGTTCTTTTCATTAAATTGTTCTTTAGATTTGCTTCTTTCAAATCGAACAGGAGGTCCACGAATTTGATAACATTCGCAAATTTGAACAAAAAAATAACGCACTTGCATAGCAAGTGCGTATAAGTTTGAAGTAAAAGTTTTATTTATTTTTACAAAGAAAAGTAATATATGCTCAGAAAAAACTCGCAAAAATACTTCTTTTGATGTAATAACCAGAAGCATATTTAGAGAATTACTAAAACCAATAAACGTATTTAGATTAGTGCTTATAGTAATATTTTATCACACTAAATCGTAAATAGAATCAATAGGAAAAAATGACTTCCAAAGAGTCCAAAATGACAAATATACTTATTAATCACCATATTTTTCGAACCTATAGTATGTTTTTTCCCTATCAAAGAGCACATTGTTAGAGAAAAATATATTTCATAGTTCCATAGATGATAATACTTTCAAAACTCAAAACCACTATTTTACAGTCAAAAGTTTGTTTTTTCTAGTATATATACAACTTATTCATTATTTGAAATCTTAAATCACGCATAATAATTCACATAAAACAAAAGTAGGCACGAAATAATTTCGCACCTACTTTTGTTGTTCTTACCGTATTTAAAATATAACAATAAACTTGTTCTACCAATACAAACATATGTTTTTTCAATGTAAATACGTAAGCTAATCGTTGGACATCGCAACAAATCGATATACTCAACAATTCCAATATAATTCAGGGAAATATAGTTATTATTTTTACAAATTAATTATATTCGGAAACGCCTCTTTACGCATTATTCCCCACATCTTGTCGATGTAAGAAAGGGTGTAAAAACTTTCGTAGTAGTGGTAGTAAAATGCTCCCTTGAGCGTCATTTCGTAAACACCGTTATGTTCTTTGATAAATCCCAGTAGTTTTGCTAAAAACAGCTCAAAACCGTACATTGATTTTAACGGTACGTTGAAGAATTTCTCGAAATCCTTTGAATCAACTTTTGTGCTGTATGCTGTCCAGAAAAGCCAGTAAATCATCCTCTGTCTTTTTGAAAAACGAATGGTAAGAGATGTTGCAAGGTCGCTCTGTTTTATTCTGTTGCAGTAGGACTCAACATCAAAGGTGTTGATTTTGAATTGCTCTTTGAGCAGGGTTGTGGCTGAGCACCCAAAGCCGAGGAAATTATCCCTTGTCATAGAAGAATACTTTGCGTGTTTGTTGCTCGAAAATGTCCATATTGAGTCACGTACGTAGCCTTTTTTTAAGCAGTACTTTGTGATATCATCAAGCAGTTTTCGTTTTTCCTTTTTGGGCATAGCAGAAATAGGACTTTTTGTAAAAGTGAAATCTATGAACGGATAAATTGCTATGTGGTTTGCACCGATTGAAAACGCCTTGTCAATGTCGGATTTTAAATCATCAAAAGTTTGGTCGGGCAACGCAAAGATAAAATCCATTGATACCGTTTCAAATGAAATTTCTTTCAACGCAGACATCATCAAATTTGTATCGACAGCTTTTCTGCCGAGTATCGACTGGTATTTATCGCAGAAAGATTGTATACCGATGCTGATTTTCGTTACTCCTGCATCTTTTAAAATCTTGAGTACATCAGGTGTCACGTTATCAGGGTGAAGCTCCAGCCCGATACCCTCTGTTATTATAAAGTGTTCGCTTAAAGCGTCGATAATTTCTTTGATTCTGTCTGCTGCAAGAGCAGGCGTGCCGCCACCGAAGTAAAGGCTTGTTACTTTTTTCTTTTCGCTGTGCTGATTTCCCACAAGGTGGATTTCCTTGATTAAAGCATCAATATATTTGTCGCACAGCTCTTTTGAGTATCTTACCTTGCAGTAAGGACAGAAGTTGCAAAGGCTTTTGCAAAATGGTATGTGCACATATAGTCCGAGTCCGTCACACTGAGCATAAGGCAAAGTTTGGTCATATTCATTTTTGAATGTAAAAGGTTTAGTTGACCTTGTAAGCCACATTCTTGTTAAGTCGGTCATAAAACTCATATTGCACCTATATATATTTAAGATAAGTTTTCAGCATTTCACAGATGATTTTAATGTTACCTTTGAAAAGCAAGGTGTATTCAGCAACGAAAAAGTAACCACATTGCTCGCACAACTTTTCAACCTCAATGCAACGTCCGCAGGTTGAAATTTTTCCATTTTCAATTACAACACATTGATGACACGGTGTTGGAAAGTTGTTTTCGACAAGATACGGAAAAGCGCTTTTTAAGTTGAATACAGGACACCCCTCGTCCATCATCTGAGTTATAGTGTCACAGCACTTTGCTTTTTCATCTTTGCTAAGTGCCAGTTCCTTTGTGTCGGGATATGGTGTGTGAAAATTGAAGGACACTGCTCTGACGTTTTTGGTGTCACGTGCAAGATAACACACATCTTTAACATAATCCTTGTTTATCTGGTTTATCGCCATATAAAAGCAGATGTTGTCAGCAGTGGCATTATCGATATTTTTCATAATGTTGTCATATGTATCGCCACGGATTATGTTGTGATGTTCTTTGTCACCATCTAAACTGAGCAATATTAAATCAGCCTCAGGCAAGTCAAGCTCATATGTTCCGTTTGTTACAACATTGACAAT
>JAZSHE010000208.1:0-14265 GCA_045533085.1 Ruminococcus sp. | reverse complement strand
AAAAACGGCACAGTTGAAATTGACGAGTTGTACAAGCTCTATTCAGTTGCTGAAAAATTCGGTGGAAAATACGCCAAAAAAGTTCTTATTGCAACATCTCTGGGTACAGAAACTCCATTTGCTGAGCAACTCAAGCAGCGTGCAAAGGATATGGGAATTCTTGTCATCAGCGATTTACAGACTATGGACCACAAAGAAATTCACAAATGTGTGCGCTCGTTCTGGAGTCGAAATCCGTAACAGCCCTGAATATACTGATAAAACACAAATCAACAGCCCGACTTCACATTAGTGAAATCGGGCTGTTTTACTGCATTATTTATTCTTTAATAATTTTATACCCTAGCGCTACTATAGCTTTTATGCTCTCGAGTGCTGTATTTCTGTCATATTCTTTTTCTGTTTCTGTAAGCTCATCGTAAGGCACAAGACATGGTGTCTGCTTTTTATCATCATCACGCTTTTCACCATACGTCCATCCCTCAGCGATTCTACCCTGTGCCCACACATCGTGAACGTTTTCTGCTAAAGCCTCTGACAACTCAATCAGCTGTGGTGGCAACTGCACCTTACTTGTATCTATTGGCTTTGGATTATACATATTTATCCTCCCGTTCCAGTTACTTATTGTTGGTATCATTACTAGTGCGTCTTATTCATCGACTCCATATACATGTTCATACGTATCTATTCTAAAGTGCTGCTTTGCAAGATCATTTCTCACCTTAGAATACCTGTATCCATCAGCTAACATCCAACACCACCAAGCAAGATGTTCCATAGCATCGCTCTCTTTTTCATCCAAAGAGCCATATCCCATCTCGGCCCTGGCTTTGTTACGGATAGCATTACCAATAGATGAACGATAGCAGTAGTCGTTTGTATAAAACAAGCTGGATTTTATCGCATCTCCCTTAGCCCAGTCCTGATGAATTGATTCAGCAGCATCATGTAATGACTTTCTAAGAATGTTATCGATGCTGTAATAGCTTTCCATATCGCCGATAAAATCGATGTCGTAGTAATAGGTTGGTACTGCACTTTTGACAGATTCATCCCAGTTGACAATAGTAAGATTTTCAAGCGCGTCAGCGTGTCCGCTGTCATAAACGACCGCTTCTATTTTAGGGTTTATACCCATTCTCTCGCACAGCATTCTGATGTGCATCGCAGCATTGATATTATCTTCATCAGAACCCAAAGCTACCAGAACATAATCTACTTCATTCAATGCAGTGAACTCTTCAGAAAATTTCTTACTGAACACATCAGTTTCTTTATGAACATTAATCCTGAAGTTCGGATATGTACCTTCAACATCAGTTGGTTTTTTATACTCCAGCAATTCGCTGAATCTATACTCAAACTTATCAAAAGCATCTTTGCTCTTTTCAAAGACGTCAATATCGATACCCGCTTTATTCATACTGCAATACCATGGCAACGCTTTAACCATTTCACCGCCATAGCCACCAAGACCAACCACAACTGCATTGATATGTTCCTGCACACTTATGTGGTTTTTACTCAAAGGTTTTCCGGTTGTGTCATCCTTTACTCGCAAAGCAAACATCTCGCTTCCATGATTGTAAAGACTATTATACACAAGAGAACGTGTTTCGTTGACTCTTATTACAAGCCCATTAAATCCCTTTTTGGTGATAAATTTATCGATATTCTCCTGAATTGCTTTATCAAAAAGTCTTTCACTCTCATCACTATCTGAGAAAACAAAGAACTTTACATCAGGAATATTATTATGTTCTAGTTTAAAAGACTTATTACCAAGGATATAGTTGAGCCTGTTCACAAGAGCGAGTGTATGGGACACATTTTCACTTTGGTTTTCACCGATAGCAAAAAACCATATCTTTCGCTCTTCTGGAGTCTTTGACTCTTCTGGAGCTTTTGACTCTTCTGGAGCCTTTGACTCTTCTGGAGCTTTTGACTCTTCTGGAGATTTTGACTCTTCTAGAGCTTTTTCATTTTTCTTCTTACTATTAGCGAATAAGAATGTTTCTCTATTTTTTGCTTCTTTATCACGTGACGGCTTAATTTTAGTGAATAGCTCGAGCATAGTGATATCCTTGTTCAGCACAATCGCATCAAGACTATACGCCTTCTCTAAAATCTCGTCACCCTCACGTTCCTTGCCTTTTATAGTATCGCAGAACACGAGCAACAAATTTGTTCGCATTTTAGTTCTTTGCTTCCATCTCTTGACATTAGTATGGTCGTTACCGTATATCGCTTTGAGTTTCTTTTCTCTGATATTTTCAGCAAGAGTAACTGACTCTGGAGTAAGCTTAGAAAAAACATAAATATCCGTTTTTTCGTTCAAACTACAAAGTCTGAGCCTTACAAGCGCAAAATAGTCCTTGAGCAAAGACAACAAAGCACCTATAGTGATAACAGGAGCTGCGACTGCAAAAAACGCTACATATACCTTTATAAGCTCATTACCCTTTAACAGTGCAAAAAGATCGCCTATATCCATATCAATCGCAAACGAGCGCAGTGCCGCATAAAATGCAGAAAACACCGTTTCAAAAACATTTGCATTATTTGTATCCAACGCCAGAATCGACACCATAGCTACAAACTCGGCAACAAAAAACAGCCCCGCACCTATCAGATATGAAGGCTGGAAAGTCCACGAAGACCTGTATCTGAACACACCAGTAAGACCCATCACAAAAACCGACACCGAACACAGCAACGCCGCAACTGATAGCACAAGCAAAATAATCTGAATTGCTGAAAACATTATTCTCCCTCCAATCGGGTTACGAAACTAACAATAACCTTAAACTAAGTTATCTATATCTACACAATAAATATTGTACCACTCAGAAAAGTTATTTTCAAATCATTTTTTATCAAGTATGGATTTCATCGCTACATAAATATGATCAGGATAACATCCGAGCTCTTTAATCTTTCCATCTCCGTGATAATCAGACGCTGCTGACTCTAACAGTTTATATTCACAAGCCAGCTTTTTCAGATACAGCTGTTGCTCTCTGTCATACGCACTGTAATATACCTCCATAGCGCCACGTCCTTTTGTCAACTCAGAAAACTCACTAAGTAAAGCTCTGAATTCATCTTCGCAAAGAGAATACTGAAACGGATGACACAGCGAGGCAACACCGCCACTGTTCACAATAGCTCTCACCACCTCTTGCATCGTAGCAAAATAGATTGCATTTGATACAAACGCTGGCTGTCCCTTTCCGATAAATCTATCAAAAGCTTCATCAGGGTCCACACATATCCCCTGTCTAACCATTTCAAGAGCGATGTGTTTTCTACCAACGGTTTGTGACTCTTTATAACGTGACAAAAGCTCCTCATACGAGCAAAGCTTTATACCACACTCGCTATCAAGCTTTGACAGAACTTTTTTGATGTACGGCTCCATACTTGCCCTATTATATTCGATTATTCTTCGTATCTCTTTATCATGGATGTCAAATCCGATTCCACCGATATGAAGTTGCACCATCCTTGAGTTTTTGGTTTCATACCCGCACGAAAATTCACATCCTACAGGAAGCTCAATACACTTGTACTTTTCTCTCAGTTCAAAAATATTCTCGTTCACGGCATTATGGTCTGTGATGCAAAGCACCGAAAGACCACTTTCTATAGCTTTTTCAACAAGCTCTGACGGAGTGTACACTCCGTCAGAAATTGTACTATGAGTATGCAAATCTATCATAGTCTACTCCTTTCTAATTTTAGCACCGCATAAATTATGCCACACAAACACAACGGCATCCGCCTTTGCGAGGTTTAAATATCAACTACAGAAGCGCTTTGAAAAGAGATCGATATCATAAATCTCACCCTCGTATGACTTGTAGTAGCACACCAGGATAACAATCTTATCATCATTTGTGTTATGTGGTAGTGTCAATGAATAGGTAGCGTAATCAGTTACTTTGTTGATATTCTTGATAGAGTATACGCTGACACCCTTCTCGATAAACACACATATAGCCAGATGATGTTTGTTAGACAACATCTCCAGATAGTCAAATACAAACGCACCGATTTCAGACTCAGAACATCTGATAGCAACGCCTTCTTCTCGTACATCTCTCTCAAACACCTGCTCTGCTTTCAAAAGTGCGTCCAGGCTACTTTTCTTGCCAGAAGAATCAATAATGACATTTTTCATACCCCTGATCTTTCTGACTACATTTGTTCTGTTGCATCTTACAATTTCCATAACTCATACCCCTTCATAGCTAAAATTTATTCGCTTAATAAACAACCAAATTGTTATGCAGAACACGCAAAGAAGATAGCATCTCCCCCGATCATCTCACACAGATAACAGATATAGGAATTCTCGTTTTGTTCCTCCTTAACTTTTTTAGAAAACCTCCCCTTCAGCGATATCACACATAATCTCATAAGCCTTTTCTGAATTAAAATTACTCATTATTATCTTTCCTTCTTTATAATAATAATAATAACAATAACATATTAACAAGACCCATAATTACGGGGAAATCAAAAATAATAATTCACAAATAGTGAGAATATGTCCTTACAAAATCAAAGAAACTCTGTACAGGAAATAAAAACCGGATACAGCCTTACTGTATCCGGAAAAGAACTAGTGCAAAAGGGACAGACACCACATACAGTAAACGCACATGAGTCTGGCAAATTAAAACAAGCCAGGTTAGAAAAACCTTGATGTTGACTTGTTACGGCATAGCGTCTGCTACTCCCCCACGATATTTGATTTGATTATAGCTTATCACAGCTAAAGCGCTTTGTCAACAACAAAATCTTAATATTCACATTAATTGAAACATATCGATATTCGCTAATAAAATTTCTTGTTAAAATCTCAACATCTCACAGATTAAAGATATATACTATACCGCATACTATCGTGCGTCAACATTTAAAAGCATAAACACCTGCTTCACAACGGAAGCAGGTGTTGACTTTTACTCCCTGTTTTTGAGAGCCAAATCAAGTTTAATTTTCTTTACCTTTCTGTACTCAAAGAAAGCAATTACCGAGTACGAAATGATACCACAAAGAGCCATTTTAATAAATGTATCAAATGGTACATAATACGGCAGATAACCAGGATACTGGCTGAGCATTGTATCGCACAGATATTTCATCAGATAGTTAACCAAAGGAATTGTCACCACTACCGAAAATACAACTACAATACTTGTTGACAAAATATACAGCGAACTTGTTTCACCATCTTTATAGCCAAGCACCTTGGTCATAGAAATCGACTGAGCATTCTTTTCGATGATTATCTTGGATAAAAGATAGATAATCATCATAAACATCAGAACACCGAAAACTGAAAGCAGACTCATCAGCGAACCCATAGATATCTGTAACTGACGTGATGTTTTTGTCAAATCATCCACAGTTATTTTTGTAGCAATATATTTTTCGTCAATATCGAAAATCTCTTCATCACATAAATAACCGTTGTAATACCCATCCTCTAACTCAAACGTCTCACAAAACATATCATCGCTCATAAATACAGCGATTGAGCTTGGATAATAGTAAACCTCATCAACCTTGAATTTATATTCATCGTCACCGTAAGTTTCTTTCAGTGTGAGTGTGTCACCCTTTTTTACGTCGAATTTTTCGGATAAAGCGTTTGAAATACAAACACCCTCACCGTTTAAGTCAACATCAACATATTCGCTGTTTTGTGTGATACCGTAAACCGAAACGCTCTCGCTCTTAAGTTTACCTTCGATTGTTTCAAGAGAGGTTATAGAAAACTTCTCAGCACCATTTTTTTCAATTTCCACAGGCGTTTTGAGCACATACTGATACTCGCACAACATATTTGAAACAATCTCATTCTGGTAGTTATCAATAACAGCCGGCAGAGCCATACCGAAAAGTAAAATCAGATTAGCAAGGAGCACACCGAAAAATACAGTGATGTAGTTTGGCATATTCTGCAAAACAACTCTGAGTCTGTATCTGAACATAATCGGGAGTTTGTGGTTTAAACGCACAGCCTTTTTGTTCTTGCTTTTTGACAAATCTCTGCGTAAAAATTTCAACGGAGAAAGCTTCAATTTGTTACACAGAATAATAAAGTTCAAAGTAAACATTATGATAACCGGAACGACCGTTGTCATCACAAAAGCTTCCATATTCCAGCGTGTCTCGTAAGTTGGCAAGCTGAACGAAGCATAATACATAGACGCAGCAATATTTTTAAACACCGTGTAACCCAGTATATTACCAACCACAGCAGACACTAAAATTACAATCATCGGCATTGTCAGGTAGTGACTGATGATCTCACGTTTTTTGTATCCCGAAGCTCTCAGCGTACCAATAACAGCAGCTTCTCTTACAATAGTATTGCTTGTTGTGATAGCAAAAATAAAAGCGATAATCAGCACAACAACGTACAAGAACATTGTCATAATACCCTTGTCGCTACCCATATCTTCACCAGCCATATTGATAGCAAGGTTAGAATACTCAGGAATAAAGCTCACAGGAACTGTGTACTCTGTAAGAGTTTCAAGTACATCATCACACATCTCACTAGCCTGCTCATCATCCTGTGGCTGTGTGTCAAACACAAACGAGTAACAGTAATGCATTTTATCGTCTTTGATACTTTCAAATTCTTCATCACTTACAAGAGCAACCGAGAACTTTGTAGCATCGAACATCATATCCGATGGACTTGAATAAAGAGCAGTATAGTCTGAAAACGAAACCAGACCGCAAACAGTATAACCCTTTGAATCAACAACAAGTATGTCGCCAACTTCAATTTCGTTGTTATCAGCATACATTCTGTCCACAGCGATTTCACTGTTTTCATCCGGCAGAGAACCCTCCATAACGCATACTTTATTTATTTCATCGCGATTTTTGAAGATTCGTACAGTAGAGTCGATGTTGCCAGTTTCTTTCTCCATATAGAAGTTTTCGTAAACAGCAACACCATCTTTTTCAAGCTCTTTGCTTAACTCATCGCTTATCTCATCATAAAGCTCAAAGTTACCATCTTCAATGTTATACTTTTCAAAACTCTCCTCATACGCTGTTACCATACTGCCTGATGCAACCAGAAAACCCGAAGTAAAACCGATAACAGAAATCATAAAAATGAAGATTACAAGATACTTTGAAAACTCGCTCTTAAACTCACGAGGCAATCTTTTCAAAAGTGGATTTTTCATTTTTATCCCTCCTTACCAATCAAGCTCAGTAGCCGAAATTTTACTTTCGTTTAATTTGTTACTGCGGATAACACCATCTCGAAGTTTAACCACTCTGTCAGCCATATACTTGATAGCATCATTGTGAGTTACCATAATGATTGTGTTGCCGTACTTTTTGTTAACATCCTCAATCAGCTTTAAAATCTCCTTTGAAGTGTTGTAGTCAAGAGCGCCAGTCGGCTCGTCGCACATCAACACGTCAGGATTTTTGACAATCGCTCTTCCGATAGCAGTACGCTGTTGCTGACCGCCTGAGAGCTGGTTTGGAAGCTTGTGCTGATGTTCGAAAAGTCCGAGTGTTTTCAAAAGCTCATCTACATCGAGCGGATTATCTGACAGATAAGCTCCAACCTCAATATTCTCTCTTACTGTCAGGTTTGGAATAAGGTTATACATCTGGAACACATAGCCAAGATGCTTTCTTCTGTAAGCAGTGAGTTCTTTCTCGCTCATTTCTTCAATCTTTTCGCCATCAACGCTGATGTAACCGCTGTCAGCGTAGTCAATACCACCGATGATGTTTAAAAGTGTGGATTTACCAGAGCCAGATGGACCGAGCAACACACAAAACTCACCTTTTTCCAGCTCCATATCAATGCCTTTGAGCACATCGACTCTGCTGTCTCCCTCACCGAAGTGTTTTTTGATATCTTTGATTTCGATAAACATAGTTCTTTCTCCTCTTTGTTTTTTACTAAAACAAAAACCCAAGCACAGCAAATGCTACGCTTGGGTAAGAAAAACGAGATTATAGACTCCACGCACAGCAAAAGCTTTGTACATGAGTCTGGCAATTTAAAACAAGCCAGGTTATAAAAACCATGATGTTGACTTGCTACGGCATACGCCGCCTGCTACTCCCTCATAGGTATTTGATTTGACCGTAGTCTACCACAGCAAAAATGTTTTGTCAACCCTCAAAATTCATAAAATATTCATATTTGTCAGAAGTTGATATATTCTATCTTTCAGGCAAAATTAATTTTGTACTAAGCTCCTATACATTTATCTTACGTGATATAGAATCACGTTTTATAAATCGAATGATATGACAAATTAAACGAAACACTTTTACCGCTTATTCTCTCTTAATGGTCATCTCTTATATCCTTTTCTTACATCAAAAAGCCCTCCTCAAAACGAGAAGGGCTTTTACAATTAAAGCTAAAAAATCTTAGAACAAACCTGAAATTACGCCGTTTTCATCAACGTCGATTCTTTCAGCAGCCGGAACCTTTGGAAGACCCGGCATTGTCATGATATCACCTGTAAGTACTACAACGAAACCTGCGCCTGCAGAAACCTTGACATTCTTAACCTCAATGTCAAAATTCTCAGGAGCTCCAAGCTTTGTAGGGTCATCAGAGAAGCTGTACTGTGTTTTTGCAACACATACAGGGATTTTATCAAAGCCGTTCTTTGTCAGATCAGCAATCTGCTTTTTAGCCTGCTTTGAATAGAACACGTTGTTTCCGCGGTAAACTTTTCTTACTATAGCCTCGATTTTATCTTCGATTGTACCATCAAGGTCATAAGAGAAAGTGAAGTTCGAGCTGTCTTCTTCCTCACAAAGACGGATAACTTCCTTCGCAAGTTCAATACCGCCCTGACCACCATCAGCCCACACAGTAGAGAGAACAACGTTAACACCGAGTTTCTTACATTCTTCAATAACAAGCTCAACCTCAGCATCAGTGTCAGTTGGGAAGCGGTTAACAGCAACAACTGATGGAAGCTTGTACACATCCTTAATGTTTGAAACGTGACGAAGAAGGTTAGGAATACCTTCCTTTAAAGCTTCAAGATTCTCAC
Organism: Ruminococcus sp.; assembly: GCA_045533085.1. GTDB lineage: Bacteria > Bacillota > Clostridia > Oscillospirales > Acutalibacteraceae > Ruminococcoides. Next base: position 5,185 of record JAZSHE010000208.1, on the reverse strand, counting down.
CATTTAATTCTGTCTTTGGTACACCACCATGCATCTTCAGCGCACGGATTGTAGCTACGATAACAACAGCTGAAGGATTCAGACCAGCATATCTGCACTTGATATCAAGGAACTTTTCAGCACCTAAATCAGCACCGAAACCAGCCTCTGTGATAGCATAATCAGCAAGCTTCATTGCCATTTTTGTAGCGATAACAGAGTTACAGCCGTGAGCAATGTTAGCAAATGGACCGCCGTGAACAAGAGCAGGTGTTTTCTCGAGAGTCTGTACAAGGTTTGGCTTCAAAGCATCCTTTAACAGCGCAGTCATAGCACCAGTTGCTTTCAAGTCTCCTGCTGTAACAGGCTTTTCGTCATACGTATAACCAACAATAATTCTTGAGAGTCTCGCTTTCAGATCTTCGATTGAGTTAGAAAGGCACAGCACTGCCATAATTTCAGATGCAACAGTGATATCATAGCCATCTTCTCTTGGCACACCATTAACTCTTCCGCCCAAACCATCTGTAACAAAACGGAGCTGTCTGTCATTCATATCAACACAACGCTTCCAGGTGATGCGTCGTGGGTCAATGTTAAGTGAGTTACCCTGATAAATGTGGTTATCGAGCATAGCAGCTAAAAGGTTGTTAGCTGCACCGATAGCATGGAAGTCGCCTGTAAAATGAAGATTGATATCCTCCATAGGAACAACCTGAGCCCAGCCGCCACCTGCAGCGCCACCTTTAACACCAAAAACAGGACCGAGGGATGGCTCACGCAGTGCTACACACACATTCTCTCCCAGAGCATTAAGACCATCAGCAAGACCGATAGTAGTGGTTGTCTTACCCTCACCCGCAGGAGTAGGAGTAATAGCAGTAACTAAAATAAGTTTACCATCTTTTCTATCACTCTCATTCAAAAGCGATAAATCAATCTTTGCCTTGTGTCTTCCGTAGTATTCAATATATTTTTCATCAATGTCTGCTTTTTTTGCAATTTCGCTGATATGTACCATCTCAACTGACTGAGCAATCTCGATATCTGACATAATTTTGTTCTGTGCCATAGTATACCTCCTATATACATAATATATAAAATTATACCCTACATAAAAGCACTCGTCAAGAACTGATATTGCTCTTTAGCTAAATATATTTTATTATGTTTAATCTCCTATAAAAAATGTGTAGAATTTTGTAAAAAATTTTTATTTATCTTTCTTTTAAAGCAATTCAAATTCATACATATAGATTATCATATTGTTGATTATATATTTTTTGCACAATTTATAGTAGAGGGTAGGAACTATGAAGCTTCTTGAAGAAAAAATTGTTAAAGACGGCAAAGTGTTCGAAGGTAACATCTTGAAAGTTGACAGCTTTGTCAACCATCAGATTGACGTTAAATTTATGAACGAAATCGGTAAGGAGTTCAAACGACTTTTTGCTGACAAAGAGATTACAAAGATTCTAACAATCGAAGCATCAGGCATCGGTATCGCGTGCATCGTTGCACAGTATTTTGATGTTCCTGTTGTTTTCGCAAAGAAGACAAAGAGCGTAAACATCGCAGGTGATGTTTACACATCAAAGGTTGAGTCATTCACTCATAAGCGTACATACGACATCATCGTATCAAAAGAGTTCCTCCACAGCGACGACAAGGTACTCATTATTGACGATTTTCTGGCCAAAGGTTCTGCTCTTTGCGGTCTTATCAAACTTATCAAAGATGCTCAGGCTGAGGTTGTCGGCGCTGGTATCGTAATCGAAAAAGCATATCAGGAGGGCGGACAGCTTGTTCGCGATATGGGTGTCAGAGTTGAATCACTCGCAAGAATCCAGAGCATGAACGCAGATGGTTCTATCGAATTTATCGACTAAGCTGAATACACATCAGCATACAATATACCACACAGAAACAAAATGAGGGGTCAAAATGAAAAATTTCAAACGTATTTTGAGCATTGTGATGACAATGGTTATTATGGCGAGCGTTATTTGCTCAGCAGGCATCACAACAAGTGCTACAACACAGCCTACTGATGCAACAATCGAGGCTACAGAAACCGAATCTCAGGACGCAACACAAGGCGAAAGCGAAACACAAGCTCCTACTGTTGTGACAACAGAGGGCGAAACTGCTATCCCGACAGAAGATTCAACTGATGAACCAACAAATGCTGAATCACAGGAGCCAACTGTAGACAACACAAAAGTTGGTGCCGTTGAGAAACTCTACAAAGATTCTGGCACAACAAATGAGCTGAAGATCAGTTGGGATGCTGTCGAAAATGCTGACGGCTATCGCATCTATTACAAAAACAACGACCTACACGACGAGTTCAGAATTCTCGCATCAACAAAAGGCACTTCTTTTACACTGAAGGGTCTAACACATACAACACCATACGAATTCAAGGTAACAGCTTTTGTTGTGAAAAGAGGCAAGATTTATCAGGGCGATGCTGTTATCGGCAAAACAGGTACTGACGTTGCCACTACAAACACACCTAACCTCAAGCGCAGCTCAACTATGATTGAAATCTCATGGAACAAAAACGACAAAGCTGATGGTTACCGCATTTATCGTCAGGACGCTTCAACAAACGGCAAACTCGTACTGTACCACACAATTGAGGATAACACAGTAACAAGCTACACTGATAATAACGTAAATCAGGGCAGAGCTTACAACTATCAGGTAAAGGCATACCGCGAGATGTACCCTGAAATCACATACCTCGGCACTGGTTCTACATTACGCACACTCGCAGGACTTTGTGCACCTGGCACATCAGCTACTTCACAGCTTCGACGTGTCAGTTTGTGGTGGAACAAAAACGCTTATGCAAAGGGATACGAAATCCAGTATTCAACAAGCAAATCAGGTCCATACACAACTCTCAAAACTACTTCAAACAATTTCCTTAACACGCCACGTCTTACAAACAACCAGACATATTACTTCAGGGTTTATCCATACACATTTGTTGGTGAAAACAAGGTATACGGAACTTACAAGCCGATTGAGAAAACTGTAACCGACAAGGCTTACAACAAAACTATCGGTACAACATACATCGAAATCAGCATCAAGCAGCAGCACATGTGGTTCTATATTAACGGCGACCTTTATGTTGAAACAGATGTAGTAACAGGCAACGTTGGCTATTACTCAACACCAACAGGCGCATACAACATCTTCCAGCGTCTCTCTCCTGCAACACTGACAGGACCAACATGGTCATCTTATGTACAGTACTGGATGGCATTCACATATTCAGGTTGCGGCATCCATGACGCATCATGGCGTAGTGCTTCTGAGTACGGCGGTACAACATATATGGGCAACGGTTCACACGGTTGCGTAAACACACCACTCGCTGCTGTAAAGAAAATCTACTCAAAAGCAGCAATCGGCACTCACGTTGTCGTATATTGATAACATAACAACTTTAAGGCACTCTGTTTATTCAGGGTGCCTTCTTTACTATCATCAATATTCACTTTGCTTATTTCAACTTTATCTTGCAATACACGCACCGTTATTCTATAATAAGAATAACGCTAATACAATTATAGCAAAGGAGAGATTATATGAAAAAACTAAACGGCAAGGTCAACATACTTGTCATCATTAGCGGTATCGCAACAGGTATCGCGGCACTTGTGCTCACACTTCTTGGCAACCCGAAGAATATGGGCTTTTGTATCGCATGTTTTGAACGCGACATCGCCGGCGCACTGGGGCTTCATTCTGCCGCAAAGGTACAGTATATGCGACCTGAAATTATGGGACTTATCTTAGGTGCATTCATCATCGCACTCATCACAAAAGAATTCAAGCCAAAAGCTGGTTCATCCCCTGCTACACGCTTTGTACTGGGTATGGCAGTTATGATTGGTGGTCTTGCTTTCTTAGGCTGTCCTCTGAGAATGGTCATACGCATCGGCGGTGGCGACATCAACGCTATGATTGCACTTTTAGGCTTTGTACTTGGTGTATTTATCGGCACAATTTTCTTAAAGAAAGGTTTCAACCTTAAGCGTGCATATAAAGCAACTTTAGTTGAAGGTTCAGTTATGCCAACAGTTGCAGTAGCACTCTTGCTACTCGACATCACTGCTCCTGCTTTCATAAAAATGAGTGTTGAGGGTCCGGGTTCTATGCACGCACCAATCATCATCGCCCTTGTTGTCGCATTAGTTGTTGGTGCACTCGCTCAGAAATCCCGACTTTGTATGGTCGGTGGCGTTCGTGACGCAATCCTTTTCGGCGATTTCAAGCTCCTCTATGGCTTTGTTGCTATCATTGTCACAATCGTTATCGGAAATCTTATCATAGGCAATTTCAACCTCTCAATGCACAACCAGCCAATTGCACATTCAAGCACACTATGGAACATCCTTGGCATGGTAATTGTCGGATGGGGCAGTGTTCTACTTGGCGGTTGTCCTTTAAGACAGCTTATCTTAGCAGGCGAAGGCAACGGCGACTGCACGGTTACAGTATTCGGTATGATTGTTGGTGCTGCTATTTCTCACAACTTCTCACTGGCTGGCAACCCTGACTCCACAAACGAGCTCGGTGAATACGTTGTCGGTGGTATATCCGATGCCGGAAAAATCGCCGTAATCATCTGTATCGCAGTTATACTTGTTATCTCAATTCTTAACTGCAAAAAGGAGGCAAAAAACAATGGTTGATGCAAGAGGTTACCTCTGCCCTATGCCTGTTATCATGGTGCAGAAAGAAGTAAAAAGCAACGCGCAAGACACACTCGAAGTGCTGGTTGACGACGCTTGCGCAAAAGAAAACGTCACCCGTTTCGGCACATCTCAGGGTTACAAAGTAACTGTGGAAGAAACAGATGATGGCTACAAGCTCATTCTCACAAAATGATAGTTATAACATTTTATACTCACCATTCAGCACAGCTGACACACAAAACACTAAAAGCATCAGGCGTAAATTGCAGGATGTCACCTGTACCACGAAAACTCAGCTCATCGTGTGGTTCGTGTGTAATAGCCCAGTGCGACGCAATTGATACAACGGTTTTAGACGAAGACTACGAAGCGGTGTACAAAAGCATCGACCCAGACAGTTACATACTTATTCACAGTAACGAATAACTATCTAAAACTCTTGTTCTTGATAATTCGCATACAAAAGCCCTCCTTTTCAAAAGGAGGGC
>JAZSHE010000233.1:0-8688 GCA_045533085.1 Ruminococcus sp. | reverse complement strand
AGTCTGTCCTGTTTCTTCGTCAGTATAAGCCTTGAAAGTTGGGTCTTCTTCTGCAAGCTTTGCAAGAGCAATACCCATCTTTTCCTGTCCTGCCTTAGTCTTTGGCTCGATAGCAACCTTGATAACTGGCTCTGGGAACTCCATAGACTCAAGGATAACTGCATGATCCTCGTCACAGAGTGTGTCACCTGTTGTAGTGTGCTTTAAGCCTACTGCAGCAGCGATATCACCTGCGTAGCATCAGTCGATATCTTTTCTATCGTTAGCGTGCATCTGAAGGATACGACCGATTCTTTCAGTTCTGTCCTTGGTAGCGTTGAGAACGGATGTACCCTTGTCAACCTTACCAGAGTAAACTCTGAAGAAGCAGAGCTTACCTACGAATGGGTCTGTAGCAATCTTAAATGCAAGAGCAGCAAATGGCTCTGTATCTGAAGAATGTCTTTCACACTCTTCGCCTGTCTCAACGTCGATACCCTTGATAGCTGGGATATCTGTTGGAGCTGGCATATAATCGATAACTGCATCGAGAAGCTTCTGTACACCCTTGTTACGGTATGAAGTACCGCAGCATACAGGAACCATCTCATTAGCGATTGTAGCCTTACGGATAGCTTCTTTGATCTCATCAACTGTGATCTCTTCGCCACCGAAGTATTTCTCCATGAGCTCTTCTGATGTCTCAGCAACAGCCTCGATAAGAGCCTCATGGTATTCCTGAGCCTTGTCCATCATATCCTCTGGGATTTCGATAGAAAGTCTCTCCTCGCCGTTCTTACCGCCGTATGATTCAGCAGTCATAGTAACGAGGTCGATGATACCATTGAATGTATCTTCTACACCGATTGGGAGCTGAATTGGAACAGCATTACACTTAAGTCTGTCCTTCATCATCTGTACAACGCGGTAGAAGTCTGCACCCATGATGTCCATCTTATTAACATAAACCATTCTTGGAACTCTGTAGTTATCAGCCTGACGCCAAACTGTCTCTGACTGTGGCTCAACGCCGCCCTTAGCACAAAGTACTGTAACGGAACCGTCGAGTACACGCAGTGAACGCTCAACTTCTACTGTAAAGTCAACGTGTCCAGGAGTGTCGATGATGTTAATTCTGTTATTCTTCCAGAAACATGTTGTAGCAGCGGATGTGATAGTAATACCACGCTCCTGTTCCTGCTCCATCCAGTCCATGGTAGCGGCACCTTCGTGTGTTTCACCAATCTTGTGGTTAACACCTGTGTAATACAGAATACGTTCTGTAGTTGTTGTTTTACCGGCATCGATATGTGCCATGATACCGATATTTCTAGTATTTTCAAGCGATACCTGTCTTGGCATAATATCCTCCTTGTCTGGTACCAGAGACTATTTTACCAACTATAGTGAGCAAAAGCCTTGTTAGCTTCAGCCATCTTGTGTGTGTCTTCGCGCTTCTTGAACGCGCCACCAGCACCGTTGACTGCATCAAGGATCTCACCGGCAAGTCTCTCTTTCATTGTTCTCTCGCTTCTAGCTCTTGAATATGTTGTTAACCAACGAAGACCGAGTGTCTGCTTTCTAGCGTCTCTTACCTTGATTGGAACCTGATAAGTAGCACCACCAACACGTCTAGCCTTTACTTCGCGCTCTGGCATTACGTTTTCCATAGCCTGCTCGAAAACTTCGAGAGCATCTTTACCTGTCTTAGCTACGATGATGTCGAATGCACCATATACAATTTTCTGAGCAACACCCTTTTTGCCGTCGAGCATGATGTTGTTGATAAGACGAGTAACGAGCTTTGAGTTATAAACCGGATCTGGCAAAACATCACGTTTTGCGATCTGACCTCTTCTTGGCATCTTTACTTCCCTCCTTCACAAATATTGAGAAATCTTAGGTACTCGAAAGTGACTAACCCCCGTATATGCACACAGAGGTCTATATATCTAAACCACTGTAGCTATACAGTTTCAGTTAAAATCTAACTGTGAGTTGTCAATTCCTTACTTCTTTGGACGCTTTGCGCCATACTTTGATCTAGCCTGATTACGGCCGTTAACACCCTGTGTATCAAGTGTACCACGGATAATATGGTAACGTACACCAGGTAAGTCCTTAACACGTCCGCCACGAATAAGAACAACTGAGTGCTCCTGAAGGTTGTGACCAACGCCTGGGATGTAGGAACTGACTTCGATACCGTTTGAAAGTCTTACTCTGGCGATCTTTCTGAGCGCTGAGTTAGGCTTCTTAGGAGTAGCTGTCTTAACTGCAGTACAAACACCACGCTTCTGTGGAGACTGCTGATCAATAGCCTTGTTCTTCTGTGAGTTCCAGCCCTTTAAGAGTGCAGGAGCTGTTGATTTCTTAACGCTTACCTGTCTGCCCTTACGAACTAACTGATTAAAGGTTGGCATTCATTCTTCCTCCTTTCCAAAGTTATAAGAAAATTAACCGCAAAAGATAAACTTTTGCTATATGTCAACTTCCGCATTTTCAGCGGTAGTAAACAAGCTGAAATCATATTGTGAGATTTTCACTAAAAACACAGATAAAATCAGCGTTTTTTAAGTGCTTTCAACAACTGTTGCGTACCACAACGCATCCTATCCCACGTTTATCGATGATACCACAAATGTAACCCTTTTGTCAATATTTTTTTAAACTAATTTACGACACTTTATTATTGACTATACAAAACGTTTCCTATACAATTATATATAATAAAACATAAAATCTTCCGGAGGTGCCCTATGAGCGATAAAATAAACCCAAGTTCGCTGTTTAACATTGGTTATGGTCTGTACATCATTACAACCAAAGAAGGTGACAAAGATAACGCTTGTATCGTTAATACTGTAACTCAATTAACTGACAAAAAACTGCGCGTGGCTGTTACTATTAATAAACAGAACCTCACTCACGATATGGTCAAAAATACAAGTGTAATGAATGTCAACTGCTTACACGAAGAAACTCCGTTTGCTATTTTTGAATACTTTGGATTCCAAAGTGGCAGAAATATCGATAAATTCGTATCACCTCACCTCTACCGCAGTGAAAATGGACTAGTTATTCAACCCGATTACTCAAATGCATTCTTTTCTTTAAAGGTTGAACAAGAAATCGACCTTGATTCACACACCCTTTTTATCTGTGAGGTAACAGAAGCAAAAACGCTCAGCGATAAGCCGACAATCACCTACGCATATTATCACAAAAACGTTAAACCAAAGCCAGAAAAGAAGGCGTCAAAAGGCTTTGTTTGCAAAATCTGCGGTTATGTCTATGAGGGTGAAGAATTACCTGAAGATTATATCTGTCCACTATGCAAACACGGCACAGATGCGTTTGAAAAGCTTTAATTCACTTCGAGTACAATTTATGTAAGGTAAAACAATGAACAAAAAACTCGTTATTACAGACATCATTATAGCTACAATTGGCTTTGCTATGATTTGCTTTGTACAACTTATAAAATCAGTCAACCCTGCACTTCTGACCAACTCAATTGCATTAACAACATTCACAGTCAGTATAATATTATTCAGTGCAATTATTATGCTCTGTTCATACAAAAACAATACCGATAATGTAACCAAAGGAAATTTGATACTACAAGCTATTCTAGCTCTTTTGTTTGCTGCTTGTATATCTGTTTTCGGGTTCGCCGATCCCTTCGGGTCTGACTACCCTGTATATGTTTCCTTTAGCGGATTGTTTGCAAGCAGATTTATGTTTTCGCGCTCCATCTACGTAAAGGAGCATAAAGCAACAAAGATATTAAAACCAAGTCGCGGTATTGAAGTCAAACCATTTTACTCTAGCAATATGCCTGATGACCCAAGCCAAGCGATGAAGACAATCGGCTATTTGATACTTTTTATTTGCGCATTGTTATTGATTTTACTCACAGTTCACTCTTATCATCCTATATTTGTTTAATTTTAGTTTTTACCAGTACATTTTTATGTACAACCCTGACACACAACTTTATACAACACTCAAAACGGCTCAGGAGTTTTTCCTGAGCCGAAATTTTTGCAACAAAAAGGGAGAGCAAAACGCTCTCCCTAAATTGTTTTATTAAGCTTTATTACTCAATTGGAGCTGTTGGAGCTGTTGGAATGAAGTTTTCCTCGAGCTCAACGTTGTTATATCTAGCCATACCTGTACCAGCAGGAACAAGTTTACCGATAAGAACGTTTTCTTTAAGACCAATGAGTGGGTCAACCTTACCCTTGATAGCAGCATCAGTAAGAACACGAGTTGTCTCCTGGAATGATGCAGCTGACAAGAAGCTGTCTGTAGCAAGAGAAGCCTTTGTGATACCAAGGAGAAGCTGTGTCCATGTAGCTTCCTGTAAGCCTTCTTCGCCATTAGCGATACGCTCGCGGATAAGCTTGTTAGCATGGATAACTTCGTTGCGGTTGTACATCTGACCAGGCATAAAGTCTGTTGAACCCTGATCGTCAATCTTAACCTTCTTGAGCATCTGTCTTACGATAACCTCAATGTGCTTATCGTTGATATCAACACCCTGTAAACGGTAAGTACTCTGTACCTCTGAAATGAGGTAGTCCTGTACAGCCTTTGTGCCAAGGATTTCAAGAATATCATGTGGGTTGACAGCACCGTCAGTGATCTTGTCACCCTTCTTGATCTGCTGACCATCTTCAACAGCAACTCTGAATCCGAATGGGATGAGGTAAGCTCTCTCTTCGCTTGTCTGCTCATCATATACAACAGCGTGGCGGTTGTTCTTGATATCCTCAAAACGAACCACACCATCGATTTCACTGATGATAGCAAGTGACTTAGGCTTTCTTGACTCGAAGAGCTCTTCAACTCTTGGAAGACCCTGTGTGATATCTTCTGCTGACGCAACACCACCGGTATGGAATGTTCTCATTGTAAGCTGAGTACCAGGCTCACCGATAGACTGAGCAGCGATAATACCAACAGCCTCACCGACTGTTACAGGCTGGCCGTTTGCAAGGTTAGAACCGTAGCACTTCTTACATACGCCGTATTTTGACTGACAGCCAAGGATTGAACGGATTTCAATCTTCTCAACACCTGCATTACAGATAATATCTGCCTCTTCGTCGCCCATCATTACATCCTTAGAAACGAGAACGTTGCCGTTTTCGTCACAGAAATCATGAACAAGGTAACGACCGATAAGACGCTCATGTAAGCCTTCGATTGTCTGTTTGCCTGCTTTGATATCAAATACTTCGAGACCCTCAGTAGCACCACAATCGTCCTCACGGATGATAACATCCTGTGATACGTCAACAAGACGACGAGTAAGGTAACCTGAGTCCGCAGTTCTAAGCGCTGTATCGGCAAGACCTTTACGCGCACCACGGGATGAAATAAAGTATTCCAAAATGTTAAGACCTTCACGGTAGTTAGCTCTGATAGGGATTTCGATTGTCTTACCTGATGTATTCGCGATAAGACCACGCATACCAGCGAGCTGACGAATCTGAGACATACTGCCTCGAGCACCAGAGTCAGCCATCATGAAGATTGGATTGTATTTGTCGAGATTGCCCTGAAGTTTAGCAGTAACATCGTTAGTAGCTTTCTCCCAGATTTTGAGAACTTCTTCGTAGCGCTCCTCGTTTGAACGAAGACCCATCATGTACTCGTCACGGATAGCATCAACATCAGCCTCAGCCTTAGCGATGATCTCCTTCTTCTCAGGTGGAATCTTAGCATCACAAACAGCTACTGTAATAGCACCCTGTGTTGAGTACTTGTAACCCTGTGACTTAATTTCATCAAGTACAACAGAAGTGATTTCTGTGCCATGGATCTTGATACAAGCGTCAATAATTTTACCGAGCTGTTTCTTACCTACTAAGAAGTCAATCTCGAATTTAAACATATTTTCAGGTATGGTTCTGTCAACAAAACCAAGATCCTGTGGGATTGGACGGTTGAAGATAATCTTACCTACTGTTGTGTCAACGATACCTGTTTTCTCAACGCCGTCGATAGTAAGAGTTCTTCTGACCTTAATCTTTGAGTGCAGTGTCAGATAACCAGCCTGATATGCCATCATAGCTTCGTCGATATCACGGAAAGCTTTGCCCTCACCTGGTTCGCCATCCTTATCAAGTGTAAGGTAGTATGAACCGAGGATCATATCCTGTGTAGGAACAGCAACAGGACGTCCGTCTGATGGTTTTAAGAGGTTACCTGCAGCAAGCATGAGGAATCTTGCCTCAGCCTGAGCTTCTGCAGAAAGTGGAACGTGAACAGCCATCTGGTCGCCGTCGAAGTCAGCGTTGTACGCTGTACAAACGAGCGGATGGAGCTTGAGCGCACGACCCTCAACGAGAACCGGCTCAAACGCCTGAATACCAAGACGGTGGAGTGTAGGAGCACGGTTGAGAAGAACAGGATGACCCTTGATTACAACTTCAAGTGCATCCCAAACCTCAGGCTTAGCACGCTCTACTGCTTTTCTAGCAGCTTTAATATTCTGAACAGCCTTTGTTTCAACAAGGCGCTTCATAACGAATGGTTTGAACAGCTCAAGCGCCATCTCCTTTGGAAGACCGCACTGATACATCTTAAGTTCAGGACCTACAACGATAACTGAACGTCCGGAGTAGTCAACACGCTTACCGAGAAGGTTCTGACGGAAACGACCCTGCTTACCCTTTAACATATCAGAAAGGGACTTGAGTGCACGGTTGTTAGGACCTGTAACAGGTCTGCCACGTCTGCCGTTATCGATGAGAGCGTCAACAGCTTCCTGTAACATTCTCTTCTCGTTTCTGATGATGATGTCAGGCGCATTGAGCTCTAAAAGTCTTGCTAAACGGTTGTTTCTGTTGATAACTCGTCTGTAAAGGTCGTTAAGGTCAGATGTTGCAAAACGACCACCGTCGAGCTGTACCATTGGTCTGATATCCGGTGGAATAACAGGAACTACGTCCAGAATCATCCACTCAGGACGGTTGCCTGACATTCTGAATGCTTCAACAACCTCGAGACGCTTCTGAAGTCTAACCTTCTTCTGTCCTGTAGCACCTTCTAAATCTTCTTTGAGTTCAACTGAAAGAGCTTCAAGGTCAATCTGTGTAAGAAGTTCCTTGATAGCTTCGGCACCCATAGCTGCCTTGAAGTCATCCTCATACTTTTCGCGCATATCGCGGTATTCCTGCTCGCTTAAGAGCTGCATTTTTGCGAGCTCTCTGGCATCGCCAGGATCTGTTACGATGTATGATGCAAAGTAAAGTACTTTTTCGAGCGATCTTGGTGAAATATCAAGCATCAAAGAAATTCGTGAAGGGATACCCTTGAAGTACCAGATATGTGACACAGGAGCTGCAAGCTCGATGTGTCCCATTCTCTCTCTTCTGACCTTAGCACGAGTAACCTCTACGCCGCAACGATCGCAGACTTTACCTTTAAATCTGATTCTCTTGTACTTACCGCAGTGACATTCCCAGTCTTTTGTAGGTCCGAAGATACGCTCACAGAAAAGACCGTCACGCTCTGGTTTTAAAGTACGATAGTTAATTGTCTCAGGCTTTTTAACTTCGCCGTATGACCACGCTCTGATCTGCTCAGGGGAAGCAAGGCCTATTTTAATTGAATCAAATACGTTGTTATCCATTCTTTGCTCCTCCTTACATTTCGTCTGTGCCGTAGTCATCGAACATATCGTCGCTATCCTCTAAATATGAAGACTCGCAGACCATATTGCCTTCTTCTGAGCCCTCATCAAGGATAAGACCATCCATTGAAGTCAGAACCATTTCTTCATTCAATGTCTCATCTTCTGATACTACTACCATGTTTTCTTCATCCTCATCGAACTTCTGCTTAAGGTCAATTTCGCCACCGTCTTTGTCAAGAACTCTTACATCAAGAGAAAGTGACTGGAGTTCCTTGATGAGAACCTTGAATGACTCTGGGATACCCGGAGTTGGGATATTCTGACCCTTAACAATAGATTCGTAAGTCTTAACACGTCCTACAACGTCGTCGGACTTAACAGTGAGGATTTCCTGAAGTGTATAAGCTGCACCATAAGCCTCAAGAGCCCAAACTTCCATCTCACCGAAACGCTGACCACCAAACTGTGCTTTACCGCCCAGAGGTTGCTGTGTAACAAGTGAGTAAGGACCTGTAGATCTTGCGTGAATCTTATCATCAACGAGGTGATGCAGTTTTAAGTAATACATATAACCAACAGTAACAGTGTTATCAAAATATTCACCTGTTCTGCCGTCTTTAAGTCTTGTTTTACATTCCATTGAAATGCCATTGTGCTTGAAGCACTCGCCAAAGTCAATGCCTGTAACTTCTCTCTTATCAGGATAATCGTCCTTATCTCTGATTCTTTCGAACAGTTCAAAGATATCCTGCTCGTGAGCGCCGTCGAATACCGGAGTCATAATCTTCCAGCCAAGCGCCTTAGCAGCATAACCGAGGTGCACCTCAAGTACCTGTCCGATGTTCATACGTGAAGGTACACCCAGAGGGTTAAGTACGATATCGAGCGGAGTACCATCAGGTAAGAATGGCATATCCTCAACAGGTAAGATACGGGAAACGACACCCTTGTTACCGTGACGACCCGCCATCTTATCACCGACGGAGAGCTTGCGCTTCTGCGCCAGAAAACAGCGGACAACCTTGTAGACGCCGGGCTGCAGCTCGTCGCGGCTGTCC
>JAZSHE010000147.1:0-8340 GCA_045533085.1 Ruminococcus sp. | reverse complement strand
CCTCTTCAGGAATAACTAATTTTCCCGAATTAATAGTTATCAAAAAAATCCCCTCCCATATAAAGGGGGTAAAACGATAAAAATTGTATACTTATATGCAATTTCTTGTAAAAAACTTTTGAAAAATTTAAACGGTGTTTGTACAGCAAAAAGAAAAGCACAAAGCTTTTTAGAAAGGCTTTGTGCTATTTTTGTAAAAGATTGAGTATTTGTGATTTATCTTTTTCAATCTGGGATTGAAGTTCTGACAGGCTTGTAAATTTCTGTTCAGGTCGGATGAAATGAACAAGCTGAGTAGTTGCGTTGAGCGAGTACAGGTCGCCACCCGAAAAATCCAGCAAGTGAGTTTCGCACACAGGAGAACACGTTCCTACGGTAGGATGAACACCGATGTTGGTCGCACCGATGTATGTTTTGCCAGCAACAGTTACTTTTGTGGCGTAAACACCGAACTTTGGTGTGATAAGATTGGGGTTCAGCGGTTGGTTAATCGTTGGAGCACTGATTTTTGTGCCGATTTGGTTTCCGCTTGTAATCGCACCGCTTATCGCAAAATCGTATCCTAGCATAGCGTTAGCGTCTGTGATTTTACCATTTGCTATGCACTCACGTATTCTGGTTGATGATACAGCCTCGTTTTTGTAGTTAACAGGCTGGCGCATTTGAGTTCTGATTGAAAGTTCATTGCATATAGCAGCGAGGTCATCTGCGGTAGCACTGCCTCCCTGGCCGAAATGATAGTTGAATCCCACACTTGCAAATTCGGCATTCAAAGCATCACATAGCACAACTTTGACAAAGCCTTCTGCAGACAAATGGCGGATTTCTTCAAAATCAATGCAGTAAACGAAGTCAACGCCTAAGCGCTCAAACAGCGCAAACTTTTCCTTATTTGTGTTGAGCATTGGTTTGTTTGCCTTGCCTAAAGTGGCAGACGGACTTGCCTTGAAAGTCAGCACAGCCGATTTGCAGTGCTCAGCTGAGTTTTCTATGGCAGTTTTGATGACATCCTGATGACCAAGATGTACACCGTCAAAAAAACCGAGTGCGACAGCTGTTTTATATTCAGTTTTTTTGAGTGTGTCAAAAATTTGCATAGTCTGCTCCTTTTTCTTCATACAATGATTATAAAACAAAAGCGTTACTATTGCAAGGAGTTGAGCTCATTTGTATAACGGCGAGTGCGATGTCAAAAAATGTGAGGAGCTTGAAATGTATCTTTCGGGTAAGTATGGCTTTTTACGGCGACTTGTAATCGGCAAAACGGCACTAAGTCGCAGGATAGTGGCATTTACTCTGGGCAAAGGCGGACTAGTTTTGGCGGGAGCGTTTCATGGTGCAGAGCGAATTACGGCGATGATGTTGTATAAATTCTTAGACGATGTGTGCGACACAATGGTAGGGGACGAAAGTTATTATCGTGCAGTAATGCAGGCGGGACTCACGATTGTGCCAATGGTTAACCCCGACGGTGTCGAAATAAGTTGTAATGGTGTATACACAGCTGGCCAAAACGCAGAGCTTGTCAGCGAGTGCCTGATAAAAGCACAGCTGCCCCACAAAAAGTGGCAGGCTAACTCAAACGGAGTTGATATAAACCACAATTTCGATGCAGGGTACTATCAAGTCAAGCAAAAAGAGCGAGAGCTTGGTATTATATCTGCATCGCCAACACGATATGGCGGGGAATATCCCGAAAGCGAACGCGAGAGCAGAGCGTTGTGCGATTTGTGTCGCGACAGCGACTTCTGTGTAGCGGCGGCTTTGCACTCTCAGGGCTCAGAGATATACTATGATTATGGTCACAATACCCCTTTGGTAAGTCTTGAACTTGCAAACAAAATGTCCTCGCTGTCAGGCTACGAGGTTTCTCACCCACACGGTATAGCAGTTGGCGGTGGGTTCAAGGATTGGTTTATCGAGCATTTTCACCGCCCTGCTTTTACAATCGAGGTGGGAATGGGCGAAAATCCGTTGTCGCCTGAAATTTTTGACAGCGAATATCCGCGGGTTTTCGGGATGCTGTCCTGTCTTCTTCATTATACAATCAACGAAAAACGTACGGGCAAATGTTGATATTCAGACCATAAGTCCGATTTTTCAGAATGCGTATACCTCCCGATGCCTTTTAAGAATATACATTATGTGTATAAGAACATCCGTATAAAACAACACCGCACCGAGTTTTTCGGTGCGGTTATTCGTTAGTGTTATTCTTCGATATCGTCTTCCTGCAAACGGCTCTTTAAGTTTGCGAAAAAGTCGTTGTGGTCTTCAAGCACAGGCTTGAACGATGGCTTTACCTTTGTGTCATCTTCTGCGCTCTCAGTCTGAGTTTCAGCGCCTAAGTTAACACGCTTTGCTGTTTTTGATGCTGAGTAGATTTCCTCAACCTCAACGTCTTCGTCCTCTGTCTGAACCTGTGACTGGTCAACAGGACGGAAAACCTTTGTCGCACCAACTGGTGCATCAGCTGTGTCTTCGTTGCTCTGATTCTGTGGCTGAACTTCTGACTCATCGCCGTCATCAAATGGAGAATCAGCAGGGTCTGTCTCTACAGGCTCGTGCTCGAAAACCTCCTCCTGTGGCTGTGCAACCTCAACAGCACCAAAGTAAATCTGATACCATACAAGGAAAACGTAGATAGTCCAGATTTTACGTGAGTTGTCCTCTTTCTCAAGGAAGTGCTCGTCAAGATACTCAACAAGGATATCAGTGTTGAAGAACTTCTCAGCAGTAGCGGATGTGAACAGCTCTTTTACGATATTGTAGTAGTGCTCGTCTTTGAGCCATACTCGTGTAGGTACCGGGAAGCCGAGCTTTTCTTTTTCAGCAGTAGCCTGTGGCAGGTGGCGCAGCGCTGCCTGACGCATAGCATACTTTGTGTTATATTTATTAACTCTTAAATCTGTTGGAATAGTTGACGCAACCTTGAACACTTCTTTGTCAAGGAACGGAACTCTAAGCTCAAGTGAGTTAGCCATACTCATTCTGTCAGCTTTCAGGAGGATGTCGCCGACCATCCACATATTGATGTCAAGATACTGCATCTTTGTGACATCGTCATAGCGTCTTGCACGTGTGTAGTGACGTCTGACAAGCTTTGCAGGGTCAGTAGCAAGGGAAGAATCCTTGAGCAACTGCTTTTTCTGCTTTTCGTCGTACATATATGCGTTACCGATGAAGCGTTTCTCCAGCGGATGAGTAGCACGGATGAGGTAATCTCTGCCCTTGATATCAGGGAGCTTTTTGCACACCCAGCAGATAGCCTTTCTGATGCAGTAAGGAACAATCTTCTGATACAGATTGAAAACTCGTGGGTCATTGTAGCATGTGTAACCGCCGAACAATTCGTCAGCACCCTCGCCTGAGAGTACAACCTTTACGTACTCGCTTGCAAGTTTTGCAACAAAGTAGAGAGCGATACATGATGGGTCAGCGAGTGGCTGGTCCATGTGATACTGAACTTTCGGTACAGCAGCCCAGAATTCTTCACTTGAGATGAGCTTTGTGTGATGCTCAACACCGAGCTCTTTTGAGAGATTCTCAGCCCAGCTGATTTCGTTGTATCTTTCACCAAAGTCAAAGCCTACTGTAAAAGTTTTCTGGTCTTTGAAATATGTCGAAACGTAGCTGCTATCAACACCTGATGAGAGGAAGCAACCAACCTCAACGTCAGCAATTTTGTGAGCGTTGACAGAGTTTTCGAAAACTGCTTCAATCTTATCAACAGCTTCGTCCTCAGTCATCTCGTTGTCAGGCTTGAACTTAGGCTCGAAGTAACGCTGTGTTTCAACAACACCGTCCTTGAACCACATAAAGTGACCAGGCAACAAGCAGTAAACACCCTTGAAGAATGTCATCGGCTGTGGACAGTACTGGAATGAAAGATAGTGGTCGAGTGCCTTTTCATTGAACTCTTTCTTAAAATTCGGATGCTCTAAGATACTCTTGATTTCTGAACCATAGCACAGATTATCGTCGATAATTGTGTAGTGGAGAGGTTTGATACCAAAGAAGTCACGAGCTAAAAACAGAGCTTTTGTCTCTCTGTTATAGATAGCAAAGCCGAACATACCACGCAGGTGTTCGAACATGTCTTCACCCCACTGCTCAAATGAGTGGATGAGAACCTCGCTGTCAGTGTCTGTATAGAAAGAGTGACCAAGCTCGATGAGCTCTTTTCTGAGGTCTTTGTAGTTGTAGATTTCGCCGTTGAAAGTAAGAACCAACGACTTGTCCTCGTTGTAGATAGGCTGGTGACCCTCATCAAGGTCGATGATGCTCAGACGTCTGAAGCCCATGTTGATATAGTCATCAGTGAAAAAACCGTCAGAGTCAGGTCCACGATGAGTGATGACCTCTGTCATTTTTTTTAGGGTGTTTTCGCGCTGTTCTATTTGTCCTGTGAAACCACAGATTCCGCACATACAGCAAAACTCCTTTCGTTAAAGCGTAAGCCAGAACATTGTATTTCTAAAAATAATCATAATTACACATTATAATTACTTACATAATAACATATAGTCACAAAAACTGCAACAAATTATGTACAAAAAATTCCCTGATTATTGAAGTTGTGCATCAATTGTTGTATAATGCGTAGTGCAGGCGCATCACAGACTCAATTGCAAAACGATGCACCGAAAAAGGCAGGTTAGATTATGTATGGGATGTTAGGAACAATCGTCAACACTGTTGCCGTACTTTTAGGCGGTGCTATAGGCTTGTTGTTCAATAAAGCGATACCAAAACGCTTGTCGGATACCGTGTTCAAGGGCCTGGGACTTTGTACAATGTTCATTGGTATCACCGGAGTTTTTCAGGACGGAGTCAATACTCTCGTGGTGATTATGTCGGTGGTTCTGGGTGCGGTGATCGGCGAAGGGTTCGACCTTGACAAAAGGGTCAACAACCTTGGAAAGTGGATTGAAAACAAGGTCAACAAAAACGACGATAAAAACGGAAAAGTCAGCATCGCTCAGGGATTTGTATCTGCGAGTCTGCTGTTTTGTGTTGGTGCGATGACGATTGTCGGCTCGCTACAGAGCGGTCTTGTCAACGACCACACAACACTTTTTACAAAAGGCATCCTCGACTTTGTAGCGGCGATTATTTTTGCAAGCTCTTTGGGAATTGGCGTGTTGTTTTCAGCTGCGTTTGTGTTTGTGTATCAGGGGGTTATGTCCTTTGGTTCGTACCTCATCGGTAGCTTTTTTTCAGGCGGAGGGGATGTTCTTGTGCAGACAGCAGAGCTTACTCCGTTTATGGTGACAGTCAACACAATGAACTGTGTCGGCTACATCATTATCATCGGACTTGCACTCAATATGTTAGGCATAACAAAGCTCAAGGTTATGAACTATGTCCCTGCGATTTTTATGCCGATTATACTTTGTCCTGTTGCTGATTTTATTATGACACTCGTGTAGGAGATATAGATGTTTAATTTTTTGTTTTTATTCAATAATATTTTGCTTGGTGTGGGGCTGGCTATGGACGCGTTTTCTGTGTCACTTGCAAACGGAATGAGCGAGCCGAAAATGCGCAGAGCAAAAATGGGCGCGATTGCGTTGACATTTGCATTTTTTCAGGCGGCTATGCCGCTCATTGGTTGGATTTGTGTCCACACCGTGGTTGAATATTTTACATCATTTGAAAAGTTCATCCCGTGGATTGCGCTGATACTTTTGTGCTATATCGGCGGTTCGATGCTCCTCGATGGCATCAAAAACAAAGACGAAGATGACGACAATGTCAAAAAGCTGTCGTTTATTACTCTTATGATTCAGGGTGTTGCTACCTCGATTGATGCGTTGTCAGTTGGATTTACAATCGCCAATTACAATTTAGTGATGGCTTTAATGGCAGCGTTCATCATCGCACTTGTCACTTTTGTTATCTGTGTGTGTGGTGTAGCAATTGGTAAGCGCTTTGGCACAAAGCTGTCAAACAAAGCGACAATTTTCGGCGGTATTATACTCATCCTGATTGGAATTGAGATTTTTGTCGGCAGTATGCTCTGATGTTTCGCATAGTTACATAAATCGACAAAATATTCATCAAATATGTGAAGAAAGTTCAAACTCAGTTCACAGCTAATTCACATCTTTTGAAAAATAGTTGATATAATATAGTTGTACAAAGTTAAGGACCGCAACTTGATTTTGTATTGTTCTACCCTCCTCAATGTAGGCGTAAGGCCTATCATTGTACCCCTCATTTTTATATGGGTTTTACCCAAAACAAAAACAAAGGCGTTGAGTTTCCGCAAGACTCAACGCTTTTTGTTTTGTGCGCCGAGGTGCACAGCCTTCAACAAGTCGAACACGAACCCGACGTGTTGCGGTTTACGTAAGTAAACAAGATACGGCGAGAGAGTGTGTGGACTTTTGAAGGTCAGCGCAGCACAACGAGGCGTGATATGGGGTGCACCGAGGTGCAGAGCCTTACTTGCCCCAATATACATCACAAATTACAATAATGCCCGAAAACTTATAACCAGTATTGATCGTGACGATGTTTTAAAACACATATTTAATTATTACTTTGATATCTGATAAACAAGCTTAACTGCACAATAAAGCACCTCAAAACATACTGACTTTTGAGGTGCTTTTTACATTGAAAAAATTTGTCGAATTGTATATAATTACGTTGATAATATTTGTAAGGAGTTTTTATGGCTAAGGTTAAATGCGAATATTGCGGTAGTTACATTTCAGACTTGGAGACCAACTGTCCGAAATGCGGTGGAGTAAACGAAAATCACCACCGTATAGCTGACGGTACACCAAAAACCATCGAACAGCTCAGAGTGTGGTATAAAACAAGGGGACTGCCGCCCGAAGAAGTAACCCGATTTTTCATCGGCAAGGATATAAAAGAGCCAAAGGCTTTTGGTATTTATGAAGAACACGGAGTTTTCACTGTGTATAAAAACAAAGCTGACGGCAGTCGTGCTGTGAGATACAAGGGTACTGATGAAGCGTATGCTGTAAACGAGCTTTATTTAAGACTCAAAGAGGAGATTCTGCACCAGAAGAGCCTCAACATCGCAAAACGAGGTATCGGGAATCGCCCTGGTCCAAGCGTTACCCGTAGCCCAAGACGTTCTGGAAAAGTCAAGTCAACGTTACTCGTAGTGTTGATGCTCGTCCTGTTTTTACCATCGATTCTGATAAGCATGATTTCTACAATCAACTTGTCAACATATCTCACACGTGACCGTGGCTACTATGTAACTGACACAAACGAGGTGTATTACAGCGACGGTATCGAGTATGACGAAGGTTACGAGTGGTGGCTGTACGATCAGGATGACGATATGTGGCGACTTTACGACACATACAACAGACAAAAGAAAAAGCCCGATTCTTTCACAAAAGATAACTACGAGCTTTACTCATCATACTTAGATGTAAAAGATGTGCTTTCAATCGTATCGGATAAATTTCCGATTGAAAGAGCCAGAGAGTACATTGACGCAGGTCATCACAAGACTCCGTCAACCTCGTACTATTATTATGATGACGATTTGTACTGCTTCCTTGATGACGAACACAGCTCCTACGGCAGTACTGATAATACTGGCTGGTATATATATGACACAGACTTAAATGATTGGGAATATTACTGCGATGCAGATGATAAGTCTGTGCTCGGTGAGGACTTGTGGTACAGCGATAGCGACTACAGAGCAGGCTCAATCGGTGATGATATATATGGTGCCGATGAGTATCTCGATACATGGAATCCGTCAGGTTTTGAGAGCACCTCGTGGTATCATTCGTATGAATCGAATGAGTCAGCGTATCAGCGATACCTCGACGAAGCAGCCAACGACAGTAATGATTACGACAGCGATTCCGATTACGATTGGGATAGCGGCGACAGCTGGGATAGTGGTGACACCAACTGGGATTCAGACTGGTAATAAAACCGCAAGTTTTTCTTGACACATAACGCGAATGTCTGTATAATACTATACATATATTAAACCGTTGACGCGGAGATAAAGACAACATACGACTTCACAGAGAGCCCGTGGTGCTGGGATGCGGGTAGGAAACGGGTTGTCAAATGGACCGCTGAGGGTGCAGTCAAATGCGGATTTTCCGCAGAGTATTCTGCAACGTAGGGCATACGTCAGTTGCCTCGGATATGTCAGTATCCGGCAAGCGCACCATTAAGGTGAATCAAGGTGGCACCGCGGATAATAAAAGTTTATTCGTCCTTGACAGTTCTACACTGTCGAGGACTTTTTTTAGTCCGAAGACAGTGTTCAGGGCCCCCGAAATCTGTGATTTTGGGGAGAGGAGGAGCAAACCGAAAGATGAA
>JAZSHE010000238.1:0-9611 GCA_045533085.1 Ruminococcus sp. | reverse complement strand
AATTCTTTAGATGTGAGTGTGATTTCCTCACCGTTTGATATAACTTTACCGTTGTTAGGGTTTAAAGTAAGGCTACCAAGATAAAACTGTGGAACACGTACAAGCCCCTTTGAGCGTTTGATAAGTGCGTTTACCTTTTCGAACAATACCGGCAAAGGAAAAGGCTTTACAACATAATCGTCGCAACCTAAAGCGTAACCTTTGAGCATATCGTTCTGTGCTGCACGAGCGGTTATGAAGATAACCGGAACATCGCTGTCGGCTCTTACTTCTTTACAAATCTCAAAGCCGTCCATCTCAGGTAGCATAACGTCAAGCAATAACAGATCGTATGCATTTTCGTATGCTTTTTCGATACCCTGTTGTCCGTTTACGGCTGTATCTATAGTGATAGTGCTTTCGCTTTTGGCATCAAAGTAGTCGCATATCAACTCTCTTATATCGGCATCGTCTTCAACTAATAAAATTTTGTACATATTCCCCTCACCTCTAGGTATAGAGTAACACTCTAATATGTGTTTTTTGTGTAGATCGATTATAGTTTACCATATTTTCAAATAAAATAAAATATATAAACCTATTTTACTTTATGATTGACAAAATCAAATTTAGTAGCTATAATATAACATACGCCAGTGAGGGCCATTAGCTCAGCTGGTTAGAGCAACCGGCTCATAACCGGTTGGTCCGGGGTTCGAGTCCCTGATGGCCCACCATAACAAAAAGCACATCCTTATTGGGTGTGCTTTTTGTTATTATATATCGCTGTCTGATTTTTTTCTTAGTGCTTCAAAAATGGAGTGCGTGTCCACACGTTCTTTTTCTATTGTCAATACAACAGCGTCGCCTTCTTTGGCGTTTTCTAAAAGCACAGCGGGGATCGCGAGCATTTCGCCGTCTGGTAATTCGACAACAGCTTTGTTATCTTCGATTCTGTCAACTATGAATCTCATACTTATCCCCTCCGCTTTTACTTTACAATATGGTGCTTGCTTTGTCAATCTTGTATTTTCTCTTGAATAACTTGGTATTTAGATATATAATATATTATATATGTATATGGAGGAAGTATGTTAGATTTTATTACACAGATTGATTTCTCTGTTCTTGAATGGATACAACAGAATCTGAGGTGCGATTTTCTTGATGCCGTTATGGTGTTTCTGAGTTATATCGGAGAGGGCGGTTTGGTTTGGTTTTTGATTGCTATACCAATGCTGTTTTTTAAGAAGACTCGTGTGTGCGGTGCTGTTATGATACTCTCGATGGGTGTGGCGCTCTTGCTTGGAGAGTTTTTGCTGAAAAATCTCGTCGGCAGGGTTCGCCCGTGTAATATCAATACTGATTTTGAGATGCTTATAAAAAGGCCTCAGAGCTTCAGCTTTCCGTCAGGACATACCAGCTCGTCGTTTGCTGCAGCTACTTCAGTTTTTCAATGGAATAAAAAGTACGGTACTATTACTTTGGTACTAGCGTTTTTGATCGCTTTTTCAAGACTTTACAACTATGTACATTTTCCGACAGATGTGCTTTCAGGTATGCTGTTCGGTGCTGTTATATCTCTGTTGACTTACCATCTTGTAAGGAAACACAAATTAGATAATAAAATTGAGAACCTCAGGTTTTCAAGAAGGGGCTAATTATGGAAAAATTAACTATCAAAAAGCTTTATGACCTTGACCACACAATTGCAAAGAGTCTTTTTGAGACTATCACTTATCCATGGGAAGCGTTGGCTAAGATAAAAGATTATATCTTAGAGCTTGGTGAGACACTTGATGCTGATAAGTTTGACAAAATCGGTGATGATATATGGGTTGCAAAAAGTGCCAAGGTTGCACCTTCTGCATCTTTGAATGGTCCGCTTATCATTGATGAGGAAGCTGAAGTAAGACATTGTGCGTTTATCCGTGGTTCTGCTATCGTTGGCAAGAATTCAGTAGTCGGAAACTCGACAGAGCTTAAAAACTGTGTGCTTTTTGACAATGTTCAGGTTCCACACTACAACTATGTAGGCGACAGTATCTACGGCTATAAGTCACACACTGGTGCTGGTGTTATCGCATCTAACTTAAAGAGTGACAAGAGTTTGGTAACTGTTATGTGTGATGGCGAGAAGGTAGAAACAGGTGTCAAGAAGTTCGGTGCTATGATTGGTGACTTTGTTGAGGTGGGCTGTAACTCTGTTATGAACCCTGGTACAGTTGTTGGCAGAAACTCAAATGTTTATCCATTGTCATTTGTACGTGGCTACGTTGAAGAAAACTCAATCTACAAGCGTCTGGGTGAAGTAGCAAAGAAGAGATAATTCTATTCTATATAAAGAAAGGGAGCTGATTGTCCAGCTCCCTTTTTGCTATATCGTTTTTGTACTTATACTATTATATATTGTTTGTTTTATCGCACAGCTCGGTGATGCTTGAAAAAAGTGGCATAAACTTGTCGCTGACGTTTACGCCAGTACAGATTACGTCGAGATTGTTCGGTGCGTTAGAAAGAAAATCGTAGACTTCTGATTCTATCATAAATCCCTTTTCCAAAGCATCGAAGACTCCGTCGAGTACCAGCATATCATACTTTTTGGTCAGTACAGTAACAACAGCTGTATCAAAAAGCTCTCTGAAAACCTTCGCGACCTGAGCTTTGTTTTCCGGCACAGTATCTGCTATGAGCTCCATATCTACCGGTGCGCTCGATACAGTTATGTACAGGTTTTCAAGTGCTTTTCTGTCTGAATATTCACCTTGTCTGATGAATTCAACAAAGAGTACTTTTCTGTCCTTTGATGAGGCTCTAGCAGCAGCGCCGATTGCGCAACACGTTTTTCCTTTGCCGTTTCCGTAGTATAAAGCGAGCATAAGCACCATCCTTTCGATTGATATTTTACATCAAAATTTCTTGATTTGCAAATACTATTATATATATGTATAATACATCTATGAAATTATTCAGAGGAGAAAGTATGAAAATGAAGGATAAAAGAAACCTTTTTGTTCGAATTGTAGCACTTGTTTGTGCAGCTCTTTTGTTCTTATCGATTTTTGCAACTGTTGTTTATATTCGATAAAAGAAATAAAAGTCGCATTTTTATGATTTTTTAGCTCAAAAATTGTGTTTGGAGCTAAAAATCAGTAAAAATTTCAAAATTGTAGTATTTGAATGAAGAAAAAACAAATATATACTCACTTTGATAAAATGACAAAAAATCATTGAAAACCGCATAACTATCACGTTTTTCAATGATTTTGGGTTTTTCACCTCTTTGGTTAAAATGCACAAAAACAACCGCTGAAAATCTATAATATTTCTACACACTAAATTTCGGTGTTTTTATTGATTTTAGCGTGCATATATAGTATAATTTGCCTTGCGTGACTGCAATAGATATGCGATGAAGCGGGAGGTTGCGACTGAGAAAGTCGGTTTTTCCGTGGAGTATGTCCGATTTTAAACCGGGCGAAAGAATATTGTTTGTGTATAAGGTGACATTGGGGTTGCTATGTCATTATGCATCAAAGTGCTTTTCACTATCCGGTTAACAAGAAAAGTTAATCGGTTTTTTAATGGACGGGGTGGAAACACCCGGCAAGGTGGAAGGCTTTAACGCCCGCCAACTAAATTTTTAAGGAGGCGACGATATGGCAGTCAAGGAAAAAATCAGGATAAGACTTAAGGGTTACGATCATCAGCTGGTAGACCAGTCTGCTGAGCGTATCGTAGCAACAGCAAAGAGAACAGGTGCCAGAGTTTCAGGTCCAGTTCCACTTCCAACAGAGAAGCAGGTTGTTACAATCCTTAGAGCTGTTCACAAGTATAAGGACAGCCGCGAGCAGTTCGAAATGAGAACTCACAAGCGTCTTATCGACATTTTAAGACCGTCAAACAAGACAGTCGAGGCTCTTATGAGCTTAGAGCTCCCTGCTGGCGTTGAGATTGAGATTAAGTTATAATCATTCCCAACCAACCACAGACAGGATCATGTCGGCACAGCCGACCAATAATCTAACAAGGAGGAATAGATGATGCAGAAAGCATTAATCGGCAAGAAGATCGGTATGACACAGATCTTCGATGAAAAGGGAAAAGTTGTTCCCGTAACTGTTGTTGAAGCAGGGCCATGTGTTGTTTCAATGAAGAAGACAGTTGAAAACGATGGCTACGAAGCTGTACAGATCGGTTTCGGTGACATCAAACCAAAGCACGTTACAAAGCCTTTACAGGGTCACTTCAAGAAGGCTGACGTTGCTCCAAAGAGAACTCTCAAGGAGTTCCGTTTTGATGATTGTGCAGCTTACGAGCTTGGTCAGATCATCAAGGCAGACATTTTCGAAACAGGCAACAAGGTAGACGTTACAGGTACCAGCAAGGGTAAAGGCTACGCAGGCGTTATCAAGCGGTGGAACTTCTCACGTCTTAAGGAAACTCACGGTTCAGGACCTGTAGCTCGTCACGGTGGTTCAATGGGCGCATGTTCATCACCAGCAAGAGTATGGAAGGGCAAGAAGATGGCCGGTCACCTTGGTGCTGAGAAGGTTACAGTTCAGAACCTCGCAGTTGTAAAGATCGACGCTGAGAACAACCTCATCGCTATCAAGGGTGCTATCCCTGGTCCAAACGGCGGTATCGTTGTTATCAAAGACAGCGTAAAGGCTTAAGGAAGGAGGAAGTAATATGCCAAACGTAGCAGTTTTAGATATGGCTGGTAAGAAGGTTTCTACAATCGACCTTTGTGATGCTATATTCGGAATTGAACCAAATGCCGCAGTTATGCATCAGCTTGTTGTAAGCTATCTTGCTAACCAGCGTCAGGGTACACAGTCAGCACTCACAAGAGCTGAAGTATCAGGCGGCGGTAGAAAACCTTGGAGACAGAAGGGTACAGGTCGTGCACGTCAGGGCTCAACAAGAGCTCCACAGTGGTACCACGGCGGCGTAGTATTTGCTCCAAAGCCAAGAGACTACAGATTCTCTGTTAATAAAAAGGTAAGAAGACTCGCTATGAAGTCAGCTTTCTCTACAAAGGCTGCAGCTGAGGACGTAATCGTTATCGATTCAATCGCTCTTGAGAACTTCAAGACAAAGACAATCGCTAACATGCTCACAGCAGTAGGCTCAGAGAAGAAGGCACTTATCGTACTTCCAACAGTTGATGAGAAGGTTATCAAGTCAGCTAGAAACATCGCAGGCGTTAAGACAGCTCAGGTTAACGAGCTCAACGTTTACGACATCTTGAACGCTGACAAGCTTATCATCGCTAAGGATGCACTTGCAAAGATCGAGGAGGTATACGCATGAGAGCACAGGATATCGTAATTCGCCCAATCATTACTGAAAAGTCAATGCTTGGTATTGCTGAGAAGAAGTATACTTTTGAAGTTGCAAAGTCAGCTACAAAAATCGACATCGCAAAAGCTGTTGAAGAGCTTTTCAAAGTAAAGGTAGCTAAGGTTAACACTGTTCACGTAAGAGGTCACCTCCGTCGTCAGGGCAGATTCGAAGGCTACACAAGAGCTTGGAAAAAGGCTTATGTTACATTAACAGCAGACAGCAAAACAATAGAATTTTTTGAAGGCATGATGTAAGCCTGTAAAAATCAAACATATAACAGGCAGAATGTATGGGATACGCCATTATCCCGCAAAGCCATCATGAGGAGAGTGAAACTACATGGCTATTAAAGTTTACAAGCCGACGACTAACGCTAGACGTAACATGTCGGTTACTGATTACTCAGGACTTTCAAAGGTAGCTCCAGAAAAGAGCCTGCTCGAGCCACTCAAGAAGAACTCAGGTCGTAACAGCTACGGCCGTATCACAGTTCGTCACAGAGGCGGCGGCAACAGAAGAAAGTATCGTGTAATCGATTTCAAGAGACAGAAGTTCGACGTTGAGGGTACAGTCCTCACACTCGAATACGATCCAAACCGTTCAGCATTCATCGCACTTGTTGAGTACACAGACGGCGAGAAGGCATATATCATCGCTCCACAGGGTCTTAAGGTTGGCGACAAAGTTTCAGCTGGTCTTAACGCTGATATCAAGCCTGGTAACGCACTTCCGCTCACAGCTATCCCAACAGGTACATTTATCCACAATGTTGAGCTTTACCCAGGCAGAGGCGCACAGCTCGCACGTGCTGCTGGTAACATGGCTCAGCTCATGGCTAAAGAGAACGGCATGGCACTTTTGAGACTCCCATCAGGTGAGCTCAGAAACGTACCAGAAAACTGTATGGCTACTATCGGTCAGGTTGGTAACACAGACCACGAAAACGTAAAGATCGGTAAAGCTGGTAGAAAGAGAAATATGGGTATCAGACCAACAGTAAGAGGTTCTGTAATGAACCCATGCGACCACCCACACGGTGGTGGTGAGGGTAAATCTCCAGTAGGTCGCCCAGGCCCTGTAACACCTTGGGGTAAACCAGCCCTTGGTTACAAGACAAGAAAGACACACAAAGCTTCTGACAAGTTAATTGTTAAGCGTAGAAACAGCAAGTAAGGCAGAAAGGAAGGAACCTAATTATGAGTAGAAGTACTAAAAAAGGACCTTTTGTTCAGCCTCAGCTGTACAAGAGAGTTCTGGAAATGAACGCTGCTGGTGAGAAGAGAATTTTAAAGACATGGTCAAGAAGTTCTACTATCTTCCCAGAGTTCGTAGGTCATACATTTGCCGTTCATGACGGCAGAAAGCACGTACCAGTATATGTAACTGAAGATATGGTTGGTCACAAGCTCGGCGAGTTTGCTCCAACAAGAACATTCAGAGGTCACGCTGGTGCAAAGACTTCAAGATAAGGCTAAAAGGAGAGAAATGCAATGGAATCAAAGGCATATTTAAATTATGTCCGTATCGCACCTCGCAAGATTTCTATTGTCCTGGATTTAATCCGTGGCAAGGATGTTAAGCTTGCAAAGGCTATTCTTGAGCAGACACCTAAGGCCGCTTGTGAGCCGCTTTTAAAGCTGCTTAAGTCAGCTGTGGCAAATGCTGAGAATAACCACGATATGGATGTGGCAAGTCTTTACGTTGCTGCTTGCAGCGTAAGTCAGGGCCCTACACTCAAGAGAATCCGTCCAAGAGCACAGGGAAGAGCTTTCAGAATCAACAAGAAAACTTCTCATATCACACTCGTGCTCAAGGAAAGAGAATAAGGAGGTAAGAGTATATGGGTCAGAAAGTTAATCCACACGGTCTCCGTGTAGGTATCATCAAAGACTGGGATTCACGTTGGTTCGCTAACAAGAAGGACTTCGGCGATACACTCGTTGAGGACTACAACCTTCGTAAGACACTTAAAGCTCAGCTTTACAGTGCAGGTATCCCAAAGATTGAGATTGAACGTGACGGCAAAAAGGTAAGAATTCACATTCACTGAGCAAAGCCTGGTATGATTATCGGTAAGGGCGGCGCAGAGATCGAGAAGCTCAGACTTCAGTGTGAAAAGATGCTTAATAAGCCAGTCGTTATCAACATTGTAGAAGTTAAGCAGCCAGACCTCAACGCTCAGCTCGTAGCTGAGAGCATCGCTACTCAGCTTGAGAAGAGAATCTCTTTCCGCCGTGCTATGAAGCAGGCTATCGGCAGAGCTATGAGATTTGGTGCTAAAGGTATCAAGACACAGTGTTCAGGTCGTCTCGGCGGTGCAGAAATCGCTAGAGGTGAGCAGTATCACGAGGGTACAATTCCGCTTCAGACATTAAGAGCTGACATCGACTACGGTTTTGCTGAGGCAAACACAACATACGGTAAGATCGGTGTTAAGGTATGGCTCTACAGAGGCGAGGTTCTCCACGAGGTACAGAACAACAGACCTAACAACAGAAGAAGACCACGCAGAGAAGGAGGCAACAAATAATGCTGTTACCAAAGCGCGTTAAGTACAGAAGAGTACACAGAGGTCGTATGACTGGTAGAGCATACCGCGGTAATAAAGTTACTTACGGCGAGTTTGGCCTCCAGGCATTAGAGCCAGCATGGATCACATCAAACCAGATCGAAGCAGCCCGTATCGCTATGACACGTTACTGCAAGAGATTCGGTAAAGTATGGATCAAAATTTTCCCAGATAAGCCAATTACAGCTAAGCCTGCTGAAACTCGAATGGGTTCAGGTAAAGGTTCACCAGAGTACTGGGTAGCTGTTGTAAAGCCGGACAGAGTTATGTTTGAGCTCGGCGGCGTAGACGAGGCTACTGCTAGAGAAGCTATGCGTCTTGCAGCTGCTAAACTGCCAATCAAGTGCAAGTTCATCAAGAAGGAAGAGGAGGTTAAAGCATAATGAAGGCATCAGAACTCAGAGAATTATCTGTTAGCGAGCTTGAGATTAAGCTTAAGGACCTCAAGGAAGAGCTTTTCAACCTTCGTTTCCAGCTTGCTATTAACCAGCTCGAGAACCCAATGCGTATCACAGCTGTCAAGAGAGACATCGCTAGAGTATCTACCGTGATCCGTGAACTCGCTGACACTGAAGCATAAGGGAGGAGGACGCAGATTATGAGCGAAAGAAATATGAGAAAGACTCTGATAGGCAAGGTTGTTTCCGACAAA
The DNA here is from genome assembly GCA_045533085.1 of Ruminococcus sp. GTDB lineage: Bacteria > Bacillota > Clostridia > Oscillospirales > Acutalibacteraceae > Ruminococcoides. Next base: position 1,062 of record JAZSHE010000238.1, on the reverse strand, counting down.
ATGGAGAAAACAATCGTTGTTGCTATCGAGGACAGTGTAAGACACCCACTGTATAATAAAATTGTTAAGCGTACCGTTAAATTCAAGGCTCACGACGAAAACAATGAGGCTGGAATCGGCGATCGCGTTAAGATTATGGAGACTCGTCCTCTTTCTAAGGATAAGAGATGGAGACTCGTCGAGATTATTGAGAAAGCTAAGTAATTTTGGCTTGAGAAAAAGGAGGAAATCACTGTGATTCAACAGCAGACTTATCTCAAGGTAGCCGACAACACCGGCGCAAAAGAACTTATGTGCATTCGTGTTCTTGGCGGCACCAGAAGAAGATATGCCAATATTGGCGATGTAATTGTTGCTTCTGTAAAGGAAGCAGCACCAGGCGGCGTTGTTAAGAAGGGCGACGTTGTAAGAGCAGTTGTTGTACGTTCTGCAAAGGGCGTTAGACGTGACGACGGTACTTACATCCGTTTCGATGAAAACCCAGCAGTTATTATTAAGGAAGATAAGAACCCTAAGGGTACTCGTATTTTCGGACCGGTTGCTAGAGAGCTTCGTGACAAAGACTACATGAAGATTCTTTCTCTTGCTCCGGAAGTAATTTAATGGAGGTGTCATAAAATGAATAAAGTTCATGTAAAAACTGGTGACACCGTTGTAGTATTAAGCGGTAAAGACATGGGCAAGCAGGGTGCAGTCCTTGCAGTTAGCCCAAAGGAAGGCAAAGTCATCGTTGAGAAGGTTAACATGGTTACAAAGCATGTTAAACCTAGAAGAATGGGCGAGCCTGGCGGCATCGTAAAGGCAGAAGGCGCTATGTACGCTTCAAAGGTACAGATCGTTTGCCCACGTTGCAAGAAGCCAACAAGAATCGGCCACAAGCTCTTCGAGGACGGCTCTAAAGCTCGCATCTGTAAGAAGTGCGGCGAAGAAATCTAAGGAGGATTAAGAAATGGCAAGACTTAAAGAATTCTATGCTAAAGAAGTTGCACCAGCTCTTATGAAGAAATTCTCCTACAAGAGCGTAATGCAGATTCCAAAGCTTGACAAAATCGTTATTAACGT
>JAZSHE010000166.1:0-3209 GCA_045533085.1 Ruminococcus sp. | reverse complement strand
AGCTGTTACATACGAAGGATACGGCCCATCAGGTGTTGCTGTTATTGTTGAGGCGCTTACTGACAACAGAAACCGTACAGCAGGTGAAGTAAGACACTACTTTGACAAATTCGGCGGCAATATGGGTACACCTGGATGCGTAAGCTTTATGTTTGAAAGAAAGGGTGTTCTCATCATTGAACGCGAAGAGCTTGATAAGGATGAGGATACAGTAATGGAAGATGCTCTTGAAGCAGGTGCTGCTGACTTTGAAGCAGATGCTGACATCTTCACTATTTACACTGAGCCGGATGACCTTGGTGCTATCAGAGATGACCTCACTGATAAAGGTTACTCATTTGCATCAGCTGAGGTTGAACAGGTTCCAAGCACATACACTGCTATCGATGACCCTGCAATCTGTGAAAAAATGCAGAAGATGCTCGACCTTTTCGAGGATAACGACGATATCCAGAATGTATGGCACAACTGGGAAATGCCAGAGGAATAATTATACATACTATTGAGTGTTAAGCGCTACCTTTTTGGTAGTGCTTTTCTTTTTTTCTATAAACACGTGATATATTATCACGATTATTTCCCTTACTCAAAATTGTAATATATAATGCGTTTTAAGGGGGGATTTGATTGAAAAAAGTTGTTTTAAAAACTATAACACTGATGCTTGTTGTTTTTATTTTTTCGATTGGTTTTTCCTTTAAAACTCTGGGTTACAACAGTTATACATATTCATCGTACAAATCCTTTAGCAACGCAGAACTGGTTCAAAGCTCAGGCAGTGTTTATCTGATAGGGATTCAGGGTGCAAATGTACAGCTTGACTCGATATATCCTGTACACGACTCGTTCAGACTCACGCTTGAACACAACGTGTATTCATACTGTTTTTATAGCGGATGCTTTGTTTTTATTTGTCCTGATAATCACTCGACAATGACACAGGTGGCAATTTACGATACAAACAACGACTCGTTCAATAGTTTTTATTTAAACGAGCTTGTGTTTTGTGAGAATACTCAGCTTGCTTTTAGTGATAACTGTGTTTACGTTGCGGATGATTATGGTAACGTCAGAAAATATTCTGACAAAGGAAACCTCATACACACATACGAGGTTCATTATGACAGATGTCATCTTATGTGCGATTTTTACTCAACTGTTTACTGTGTTGCAAACAATGGTATTTACGAGATTTGCAACAATGAGGTATATCATATCTGCAACTGCAACATTGATGCTCCCGCAGAATTTATCGATGATAACATTTTCATAGATGATGAAGGTTGTTTTTACTCTTTTGATTACAACCGTGTTTACAGTACAATCAGTCGCACAAGCTCGGTATATTCTCTTTCAGGCGGAGTGTATGACAACTGCATTATAACTGCTGACAAAAACACTCTTTATGCAATTGATATAGACACAGACAAAGTTAAACGATACATATGGTTGAACGCTGATATTGAAGCGCTGTGTGTTGTTAATAATAATATTTTTGCTTTGGATTATTATCAAGGTGTTCCATCGGTAGCTCATATTAAATATTCTGATTTCAACGAAGTTTCTGCTACAAACAACGTCACAGATTCTGATGATGACAATGATTCTCTCACTAAAGACTACAGCGATGTCGATATTTCAAGCGATACATATACCATCGACTATGATAACGGGTGGATAACAGATATAGAACATGGTACAACCGCCGCCCAGTTCAAAAGAAATATGAACTATGACGGATTTTCTGTAAGTTTTGAAAGAAATGATGGTAAGGTTATTAAAAGCGGAAACATCGGCACAGGAACGATAGCCACTTTTTATAACGATGATACTTCAATCGAGTATCTGCTGTCAGTTAAAGGAGACATCACAGGTGAAGGTAATATGAATCTTCGCGATAAGCGCGAACTATTTGACTGTTTTCATAAATCCGATACATTGTCGGGAATTTTCTGTGAAGCCGCTGATGTTAACAATTCAAACGATGTTGATACACTCGATTTGTATCTGCTTAAAAGAGCTGTTGAGTATGGTATTTCGTTTGAGCAACAAATTAAATAAAGTGAAACAAAAAAAGCAGGGTTTCCCCTGCTTTTTGCATTAATGTTCAGTTTGTTATCAAGCCTCGTCTGCTGTTGACTCGCCTGCTTTTGTCCAATTGATACCTAAGAAGATGAGCTGATCACCATCGAAGTAGTATTCCTCTTCCTGTGTGATAAGTTCTGTTTCAAAGAATGAAAGATTTACTGTCTTTTCATCAGCTGTGTATGCACAGTGAATCTCCTGCATACCAAACTGGTCATAAATCAATGTACCATCATCGTTGATAATAAGCTTGTAAGAAACACCATACTCTTCGTAATCGAACTGCCACTCACCTAAGAGCTTTTCAACAGGCTCGAAGTCTTCAGCAGGCTTAACAAAGTCACTGTCCTTTGTTTTCTTTGTCTGGTTGAGAGTAAGTGTTGTGCCGTCCTCGGATGTAAGAGTAAGAACACGGTTGCCGATAAGTCTGTTACCCTGAATTGTGTAAGTGTAGCTACCGTTGATGTAACCAGCGTATGCAGTAACTGTAACAGTATCAGCCTCTTCACCGATAGCAACCTCGTATGTACCATTGAAGTGAATTGTACCGATGTTCATATTGCACTGTTTTTCCTCGCCCTTTTCATCAAAGGTGTAGTAGAATGTGTATCCGTCCTCAGATTCGTACTTCCATGTACCCTCGACTGTTGGTGTGAAAATGCTGAGTGCAAAATACGCTGCAACAGCTGCAAGCAAAATGCACAAAGCGATGACGATTGTCTTCTGAAGTGGGAACTTCTTTTTAGTTTTTGTAGCAACATCAACATTTGCAACCTCGTCAGTTGCAGCGTCAACATCCTCAGCGCAATCGGCTTCTTCAAGTGTTGCTACTGATTCTACAGTGTCAGTTTCAAGCTCGTTGAGCTCACTGAATTCTTCTTTATATTCCATTTTTGATTACCTCCTTAAAAATGAACAATACATATATTACTACATCCGGCATAATAAATCAACATTTTTGTTGTTATTTTTCTGTTAATAATTATGCTATATTCATAAATCGTATTCAGAATGTTGTAATCTCAACTACTGTGTGATATAGTTATACTGTGATTTTTTGTAATCGAAAGCTATAAAATTTTTATCTAGGTGGGAATTTATGAGTCATATTGAATTGTACAACG
>JAZSHE010000058.1:0-7013 GCA_045533085.1 Ruminococcus sp. | reverse complement strand
CCTTCTTCATCTCGACGATTGTTTCAGTAGGAACTTTTACCTCCTGAATCATCTCCTGAAGCCCACGGTTTTCAACAGTTGTCATCAGAGTAGATGCTACTTTGTTTTCGTATCCTGCGTAGGTATGAACTACATACCATCTTGCTTCACTCATGACATACTTCTCCTTTTAGTAAAATGCGAAGTTTAAATCAATTAAGAAATAGCAGATGAACCTGTATTCATAACTAAGCCAAGAAGCTCGTACAGACCCAAATCAAGGGCGAAAATGAACAAACCTGCGATAAGGATTACTAAAACTACGATACCGAAGTTCTTAGTAGTTGTTAAAGCAGTTGGCCATGTGATCTTTTTGATCTCGCCAATACATGCACGGAAGAATGATAACATCTTAGAAAAAATGTTTTTCTTTGCTTTTGCTTCAGCCATGTTCTTTCCCTCCGATTACTTTGTTTCCTTGTGCAGAGTGTGTTTCTTGCAGAATCTGCAATACTTGTTCATCTCAAGCCTGTCAGGATCGTTCTTCTTGTTTTTCATTGTGTTGTAATTACGCTGTTTGCACTCAGTGCAGGCCAATGTGATTTTTACTCTCATTTAACGGCACCTCCCGGTATTTTCGGAATAATTTAGCCTCCCTCAAAAGGGCACAAAAAAATAGACCCCTTTTCCGAGGTAAGTAGAAGTATAACATAATATTGTCAAGTCGTCAAGCGATTTTGAAACATTTTTGAAACATTTTTGTAAAAAACAGGCACAACCACTCACAAAGAGTAATTGTGCCCTCAAAACCGTTGTTTCAGCCCTGATTTATGTGCATTTTACATCACAGACGTGTACCTGTTGATGTAATTACCTTCTTTACTTTCTCAGGTTGCACTTTCTTGCCCTTGAATTTAAGCGCACTCTTGAACGCTTTTGCAAGATCAGCTGACATAAGTGGTGTGATAATTTCGTGGTGCTTTTCATCAACCGAGTTCAGAATTACGATAGTGATGATAGCACGTGTGTCAGGATCACCGTTGACATACTGCGCTGACAAAATACCAACAAGCTTTGTAATATCAGCTTTAACACCTCGTGTGAGCATTGTGTTAATCTTTGGTACAACACGCTCTTTACAGAATGTTACAGCTCTAAATGGATAGTAGCTATCCTCTTCCTCTTTAATCTCTTCCTTAAGCTCTGGGAAAAGCTTCACAAGTCGCTTGTAAAAGAATACTGGGTCAGCACTGCCCTCGTCAGAAGACTTCTTTTTCTTTGTCTGCTTTACTCTTTTTACATTCACAGGTGAAGCAACAGCCTCTGCAAAATCGTTGCCTATTGAGTTTGCCTCTTTCTCTGTATCTGTTTCAGGATTGAACATCCATGTCGCCATTGTCTTCCACTCGTTGTCAGGACCATCTTCTGTCATAGCGCATGAACGCATTACCATGTGCATCTTATCAACATAGTAAATAACAGAATAAGCGACATTCTCACCTGTAAAAAGTGTAACCATCTCGTTTGAGCCAGCATTATCCACCTTGTTTTTCTTGAAACCCTGTGGTTCAAGTGCTGCAGCAACTTTATCGCTTACAATAGCAAATGCCTTTTTTATCATAAAAATCATTCCTTTTAATCAATTACACTAAATTATACATTGTATTCCTCTCTTTGTCAAAGGTTTTAATACTTGAAAGCTATGTATCTTTGTGCTATTATATATAGGTATATGTATGTCCTAATATATTTTGAGAGGTTTTTTGTATGAACAATAACGCTATCGGAGTTTTCGACTCGGGACTCGGCGGACTTTCAGCAGTAAAACAAATGCTCAAAGCAATGCCGAACGAAAACATAATATACTTTGGCGACACCGGCAGAGTACCATACGGTAACCGAAGCAAGGATACTATAAGACGCTACGCCATGCAGGATGCTAATTTTCTTTTAAAGAATAACGTCAAAATGGTAGTAGCTGCATGTGGCACAGTAAGCTCGGTGGCACCTGATCTGGAACAGGTGCTCGGTGTACCATACACAGGTGTTGTGCTGCCAACCTGTTTCACTGCACTCAGAGAAAGTAAAAACGGCAAAATCGGAGTTATCGGCACTACCGCTACGATAAATTCTCACAGCTACAAAACCCGCATCGAACAGAAGAACCCTGATTTTCAGGTTTTCGAACAGGATTGTCCGCTGTTTGTACCCCTCGTTGAAAACGGCTTTATCAGCAGAGATGATATGATCGTAAAGCTCGTGATCGAAAAATATATGTCCAACCTAAAAAACGCTGGTGTTGATACCGTTATTTTAGGTTGCACCCACTACCCGATTTTAAAAGAAGCCATAGGCGACTATATGGGAAAAGATGTGACACTCATAGATTCAGGAAAAGAAACCGCACTTTACACAAAAAAAGTTCTTGAAGAAAGCAAGCTGTCAAACACACAGCAGCAAAATGGTACAGCGCAGTTTTTTGTCAGCGATACACCTGACGATTTTGAAAAAATCGCATCGCTGTTTTTGTCACAGGATATGAGGGGCAAAGCATCTCAGATAAACATCGAGGAATACTGATATGAGCGAAAACGACAACAAGTATATAATCACCGTCACAGGTATTCAGGAAGTTGACGGTGAAAAAGATAAAATCGAAGTCATTGTTACAGGTGACTATATGATAAAAAACGGTCATCGTTACATCAAATATAAAGAGTACGATGCAGAAGACCCGACTATTGTTATTGACACTGTAGTCAAAGTCGAAGAAGGCAAGGTTTCAATCATCCGTATGGGTGAACGACCATCAAAGCTTATTTTACAGCAGGGCGTCAGACATCAATGTCACTATTCTACTGTAATGGGCGATTTGATGATGGGCGTGTACACATCGGCTATCGACAACAACCTGACTGATAACGGTGGCGATCTGACCGCACGATATCAGCTCGACTTTTTTGCAGATTTGGTTTCAGACAACGAATTTCATATTAACGTTAAGGAAAAAGAGGAATAATTATGGCACACACATTTATTAACACAGAAAAAGCTTTACGTACAGCTATTGAAAACGCAATCAAAAAAGCTATAGAAAACGGTCAATTAAACGATGCTCCTATCCCATCATTTGTAATCGAGGAGCCTGCTGATCGCTCACATGGCGACCTCGCTACAAATGCGGCTATGGTAGGCGCAAAGGCTTTCAGAATGCCACCGTTTAAAATCGCTCAGGCTATCACAGAAAATATTGACCTTTCAGACACACTGGTTGAAAGACTTGAAACCGCAGGTCCGGGATTCATCAACTTCTTCTTATCCAAGCAGTATTTTGCAGAAGTTGTAAAAGATGTAATAAACGAGGGCGACAGCTACGGCAACAGCGATTTTGGTCAGGGCAAAAAGGTTATGATCGAGTTTGTATCAGCTAACCCTACAGGTCCTATGCACATGGGCAACGCAAGAGGTGGTGCACTTGGTGACTGTCTCGCAGCTGTTATGAAAAAAGCCGGCTACGACGTATGGCGTGAATTCTACGTTAACGATGCTGGTAACCAGATTGAAAAATTCGCTTGCTCACTCGAGGCTCGTTATCTCCAGATTTTCGACCCTACTGTTGAGTTCCCGGAAGATGGCTATCAGGGTGGTGACATCATAGATCACGCAAAAGCCTATGCCGAAGAATTCAAAGATGCACTTGTTAACGTATCCTCACAAAAGCGTAAAAAGGTACTCGTAGACTACGCACTTCCAAAGAACATCGACAAAATGCAGGCTGATATGTCAAAGTACCGTATCAACTACGATAAGTGGTTCTTCGAGAGCACACTACACGAAGCAGGCGATGTTAAGAAGGTTGTCGATATCTTAACAGAAAAGGGTCTGACATACGAAAAGGAAGGCGCTGTTTGGTACAAGAACAAAGAAGTCTGTACTCAGAAACTTTTGGCACAGGGCAAAACTCAGGAATACATCGACAATCTCGAATTAAAAGATGACGTTTTAATCAGACAGAACGGCAACCCAACATATTTCACAGCAGATATCGCTTACCACAAAAACAAATTCGACAGAGGATTTGAAACTCTCATCGACGTTTGGGGTGCTGACCACCACGGCCATGTTATGCGTATGCAAAACGCTATGGACGCAATCGGCTACAACGGCGAAAAACTCGAAGTTCTCCTTATGCAGCTTGTTAAACTCGTTAAAAACGGAGAAGCTGTTAAAATGAGCAAACGTACAGGTAAAGCTATCGGTCTTTCTGACCTCTTGGACGAAGTACCTGTTGACAGCGTACGATTCCTCTTCAACACAAGAGAAGCAAACACACAGATGGACTTCGACCTCGGCCTTGCCGTTACACAGGACAACCAGAACCCTGTATACTATGTCCAGTATGCTCACGCCCGTATTTGTTCAATCTTAAGAGCTTTAGCAAACGATGGCGTTACACAGAGAGCGTGCACTGACGCAGAATTACAACTGCTCACCCAGAGCGAAGAAATCGAGCTCATCCATCACCTCGCTTCATTTGAGACACAGATTATTTCATCTGCTGTTGACTATGACCCAACAAAGATTACACGTTATGTAACAACACTTGCAACCCTTTTCCACAAGTTCTACAACGCTTGCCGTGTTAAGGGCGATGACGAGAGCCTGACTCAGGCAAGACTTGCACTTTGCATTTGTGTTAAGACTGTTATCAACAACGTGCTTTCAATGTTTAACATCACTTGCCCAGAGCAGATGTAATGCAATCATCGATTTCACACATAAAACCCTATACAAACAAAACAGGACTGACCGTTGCGGTCAGTCCTTCTTTTTGCTGTCTTCAATTTTTTTAATACTTTGAAGTCTGAGTATTTCTCTGAGTTTCTTCGTATATTCGGACCACTCACAGTTTTCTTTTCCGTAAACGAGATTTTCTTCATACTCCATTTCTATCCACGTTGAAATATCTGCCTCGTTGTGAGAAACAACCGCCTCAAGATTATCAAGAGCTTTGTACAATTTCGCCTCCGCGGTTTCAAGAGCGTTCATCTCATCAAACAAAGTTCTGAGTTCACATGCCGTATCTTCAGGCAACTTCGAAAGAAGGAAATCTATCGCCTGCTCCTCCTTTTCTTCGTGCTTCTCGTTTTTATAAAAAGACGGAACATCCCCTGTTACTGCCTCGCCAAAATCGTGAACAAGGCACATCTTAATCACCTTATTAATATCAAGAGCAGGATATTCATCTGCACACAACAGTGCCATTGTTGCAAGTCTCCACGAGTGCTCCGCAACCGACTCATGTCTACCACTGGATGTCCACGAGTGACGGGTATTACATTTAAGTTTCTCTATCAACCCAAGAAATTCTATCGATTTATATTGTTCCATTTCTCACCAATCAGAACTTATTTCGTCTTAACATAATGAGAACACCGATGAGAGAAACAACAACACAGACAATCGAAATATATCCGCTTATCTGACCGAATGTTTCAGCATCAGTAAGCAGAGATACACACATCATAACTATACATATAAAAAGCAATACGCTTAACAATATCAGTTTTTTCAGCATATCATTTACTCCTCTCGCAAAGACTGTCTGCTATTTTAGCAAAGTCACAGAGCTCAAGCTGTTCAGCTCTTGCTGTAACTAAAACAGAGCTGTCGATCAGTGCTTTTTCAACATCAGCTTTTGCTACACCCATACCGCTACTAATAGAGTTGAGCACAGTTTTTCTGCGCTGAGAAAAAGCAGCTTTGACAACTTTAAAGAACATTTTTTCATCCTTACACTTGGCTCTTGGTTCGCCGCTGACATCAAGACGGATAACCGCCGAGTCAACCTTTGGTGCAGGCATAAACGAACCTGAGCTGACGTGGAACAAAAGCTGTGGCTCGCTGTAATAGTTGACAGCGACAGTAATAGCTGAACTTTCTCTTGCACCAACCTTTGCACAAAGTCGCTGAGCAGCTTCTTTTTGCACCATAACAGTGATAGCTTCAATCGGAAGCTTTTCTTCCAATAGTTTCATTATCACGGGCGAAGTGATATAGTACGGCAAGTTAGCGCATACAACAACCCTCATCCCCTGAAATTCATCTTCAATCAGCTTGTGCAAATCAATCTTCAATATATCTTCGTTGATAACCTTGAAATTCTCGTGCTCTGCCATTGTCTCATCAAGCACAGGCATCAATCGTTTGTCGAGCTCGATACTCACAACCTTATCCGCACGCTTGCACAGTTCGTGAGTGAGCACACCAAATCCCGGGCCGACTTCAATAACACCGACACCCTCATCAGCGCCACAAAACTCAGCCATTCTAGGACACACCGACGGATTTATAAGAAAGTTCTGTCCCAGAGCTTTCGAAAATGAAAATCCGTGGCGATTAAGCAAATCTTTAATTGTTAGTATATTAGTTAAATTTTCCATTATTCCTTAACCCCTTAGGGTATTTATTTTTCAAAACTGAACCACTGCACTTGCCAAACGACAGCGGAATATCGTTCACACAAACAAGTGTATATCCCTTGAGAGAGCTGTCAACAGCTATCTCTTCTCCATGTAAAAATTTATACAATTTTTCGTCATTTATGTCAAGGTTCAAAACATTTTTCGCAGATAACATTTTGCACGCGGTAAACGCATTGTGCACGGGTTCGAAACGTTTACCTAAATCCGTGAGCACCTCAACACCCATTTTGATAACGCACAGTTTTTTGAAATCGAGATTGTAATCAAACAGTTCGACCATACTGTCAGTAAGCGAATAAACCTTGTCCGAAACTGTGTATAGATTTTTGTATTCATCCTCATCAAAAATCTTATTCAAAAAGTCATAGGCTTCTTGTGGTGCTTTTTGCAAAGGAGATTTTGCATCTCGGTTTCTGCCCTTGCTTTTCTTTTTATCTTTTGAAATCACGCGCTCGTTTTCCGGAGTATAATTCTTCCGAAACTTAGCGGCAAAATGACCTTCGCCACCATCCATAGGAAAAACTCGTTTTGCAAAACCAAGAGTATTTC
>JAZSHE010000260.1:0-6385 GCA_045533085.1 Ruminococcus sp. | reverse complement strand
GACCGAGGTTACCCTCCTGAATGAGGTCAAGGAAGTGCATACCACGACCGAGGTAACGCTTAGCGATACTTACTACAAGACGAAGGTTAGCTTCAGAAAGACGCTTTTTAGCGGCTTCGTCGCCCTGTGAAATTCTGATAGCAAGCTCTACTTCTTCGTCTGATGTGAGAAGTGGAACACGGCCGATTTCTTTGAGATAAACTTTGACAGGGTCATCAATAGCGATGTTGCTGTCAGCAGGCTCATAGCCTTCGCCCGAAGTTACGGAATGACCCTCCGGATCAACACCTTCAAGTGTGAGAACCTCAAGCGGGATATCGTCTATGATATCCTCTTCTACAATTTCCACACCAGCGCTTTCAAGTGCGTCGTAGAGCTTTTCGAGCTGCTCAGGCTCAAAATCAATTTCACCAATAGCGTCAAGGATATCTTTATTTGACAACGAACCTTTCGCTTTGCCAAGCTCGGTAAGTGTTGTGATTATTGTTTTCTTATCTGTAGTAGGAGATGCCATTTTCTATTTTTCCTTTCTCTCACATTTTCTGAAAAATTCGACACTGAATGTGTCAATATAGTTTTATTCAAAAGACTAGAACTCTTAAACGCACAAGATGTGTTGTTTGTGTTTTTGAGCTTTTATCTTTAATATACCAAAATCGTCAATTTAGTATTATAACATAATTTGTCGGTTAATACAATCAACATACAACAAAGTTACATAATCGAATTAATTTTTTTCGGATGTCTCATTATTCTCAAAGCCTTTGCCTCAACCTGTCGGATACGCTCACGGGTTACGTTGAAAATTTTGCCGACTTCTTCGAGAGTATAGACTTTGCCATCTTTAAATCCGAATCGCAATTTGATGACTTCTCTTTCTCTTGGACTCAGGGAATCAAGAATCTTTTCAATATCTTCTCTGAGCATCACCTGTGACACAGCGTCAATCGGAGAAAGAGCATCTTCGTCAGGGATAAAGTCACCAAGGTGGCTGTCGTCTTCTTCGCCGACAGGAGTTTCTAAAGAAACGGTATCCTGTGAGTAGCGGATGATTTCGTTCACCTTATCAACCGTAATGCCCATTCTTTCAGCGATTTCTTCAAGAGTAGGCTCGCGGTCAAGTTCGCTCAGAAGCATAGCGTGGATTTTGCTGTACTTGTTGATTCTTTCGGACATGTGAACAGGCACACGGATTGCACGCGCCTTATCAGCAATCGCACGTGTAATAGCCTGTCTGATCCACCATGTAGCGTAAGTTGAAAACTTGAAGCCTTTTGTGTGGTCAAATTTTTCAACAGCTTTTATCAATCCCAGATTGCCCTCCTGAATAAGGTCCTGAAACGAAAGACCACGGTTAGTATATCGCTTTGCTATGCTAACAACAAGTCGAAGGTTGCTCTCTGTAAGCGTTTTTACGGCAGCTTCGTCACCCTGTGAAATTCTTTGGGCGATTTCAGCCTCATCCTGTGCTGTCAAAAGCGGAATGTTACCGATTTCTTCGAGATAGGCTTTGACAGAATCTTCATAAAGAACAACTTCGGTTTTGGCTCTGTCTTTTTCGGTGGCAGAAAAGTAATCCGACGCGAGTGAATCGGTTGTTTCAATGTTATCAATCTCAAAATCTTCAACAACTTCCTCGATAACATCAACACAAGCTTTTTTGAGTGCTTCGTAGATTTTCTCGAGCTTTTCAGGTTCAATCTGTGATTCACCTAAAAAATCGTAGATATCCTTGTCGGTCAATGTGCCTTTCACTTTGCTAAGCTGTACAAGCTCTTTTGTAATAGCTTTGATGTCAGTTGTAACATTTGCCATACTTCCACTCTCCCCTTCCGTGTTTCAACAAAACAAAAAAATCATTCGTGCTTTTTCTTCAGTTTTTTCAGGAAAGATTCGAACTCAGAGTCTGATGAAGAAGCGATTTCTTCGTCACTCGGCTTCGAGCTTTCATCTTTGATGATACTTATATACTCCATCAGTGCAGCATCGGTTGCTGACACCTGTGAATATCTGGAAAGAATCTGAGCAATCGACGAAACCTCGTCAGCAGTAAAGTCAGCTGACAATGCTGTCAGCGGTTCAACTCCACTTTTTATTCTCAAAGTGAAATATAAAAACAGTCTTCTGTTGAAATCCGTGACAAAATCATCGCCACAAATATGCGACAAGACAAGGTTGAGCTTGTCCGGATTGTTGATGATATAGGCGATGAGATTCTGTTCTGCAACTGTCGCACGCGGCTTTTTTACGTGCTCGGGATTCATCTTGTCATCTCTGCCTGATATAGAGTTCTGCAATTTCGAAAACTCAGATTTTTTATCGCTGTAATACTTTGTTCGAGCAGATTTCTTTATCTGCTCGATAATAGAGGATTTTTCAACGTTGACCTCGAGTGCCAGCTTTGATGCGTACAAATCCTGTTCGATGCGGTTATCAAGTGTAGCAAGAACCTTTACAGCCTGAGAAAGATACGCAAACTTGCCATCGGTTGAAGATAAGTCAAAGGACTTCTTGAGCTTTTGCAACCTGTACTCGATATCGTTACCGCTGTTTTCCAGAATGTTCTTGAACATCGCAGGACCTTTATCCCCGTTTTTTCTGATAAACTCGTCAGGGTCTTTGCCATCAGGAATCGAAACAACCCTGACAACAAGTCCGACACTACGCAAAATGGAAATAGCTCGCTGTGTGGCTTTCTGTCCTGCCTCGTCAGCATCGTAGCAGATAACAACCTCGTCACAGTAGCGTTTCATCAGCATAGCTTGTTCAGTAGTAATCGCTGTACCAAGCGTTGCAACAGCATCGGTAAAACCAGCCTGATTGAGAGCTATAACGTCCATATAACCTTCGCACAGTATCAGGCGCCTGCTACCGCTGTTCTTCGCATTATTAAGCGAAAACAGGTTGTGGCTCTTGCTGAACACAACAGTATCAGAAGTGTTCAGGTACTTGGGTTTCTGGTCGCTCATTATACGACCACCAAACGCGATAACATTTCCGCGTAAATCAATAATAGGAAACATCACACGATTGACAAATCTGTCGATAACCGAGTTACCGGAACGCGACCTGAACACAAGGTTAGCTGCAATCAGCTCAGAGTCGGTGAATCCCTTTGCTTTCAAATGGTTAGTAAGAGCAAAGCGATTATCAGGTGAATAGCCAAGACCGAAACGGGTTATTGTTCTATCGCTGAGTGCTCTTGAATGAAGATAAGACAGGGCAGCTTTTCCCTCGTTACTGTACAGCTTTGAATAATAAAAGCGCGCCGCCTCACGGTTTGCCTCGAAAACGCGGTTTCTTAGCTTGCTCATCGAGTCATCAACCGAATCCTCTGGCACAGTCATACCCGCTCTTTGTGCCAGAAATTTGACAGCCTCCATATAGTCGAGGTTCTCAATCTTCATAACAAAGGTGATGACGTCACCACCGACGCCACAGCCAAAGCAGTAGAATGACCCATTTTCTGTATAAATATTAAAAGAAGGGGTCTTCTCGCCATGGAACGGACACAAACCAACAAGGTTTCGTCCCCGACGCTTGAGCTGCATATAAGATGACGCAATATCGGAAATATCAGACCTGTATTTAAGTTCTGACAAAAATTCTTCAGGCAGTCTCATTTTCTTCCCCCTTCTTTGAAATAAAGCTAAAAAAGTGCCGGCATATTCTTAATACGCAAAAACTTCTCTTTTCCCTTTATTTTTGAAAAAATTTATTAAATTATTTATTTTTCAGCTCATAATAATCTTTCGAAATCTCCTGAGCCTGACAATCTCCACACGTCAGCTCGCACAAAGTTTCGTTGAGCTTTTTAAGGTTATCACACGGAAGATGAAAGCTGACGCTGACAAAATCCGTGAATTCGCTGTCATCAACCACACCCTCAAAGGATGCAATCGTTGCAGGAATTTTTCCGTACTGTGTATATGTACAAGTCAGCTTGCACTGTGAGCACATCTGCATTGTAGTAAGACCGATTTTTTGCAGGGCTATGGATGCCGAGTGCGAATATGCACGCACAAGTCCACCGCCACCAAGCAAAACTCCGCCAAAGTATCGTGTAACTACAACAACAACATCGACAACGCTGTTCTTCAGAATAACATCGAGCACGGGAATACCCGCAGTACCCTGTGGTTCGTTGTCGTCAGAATATCGCTTGACCTGATTTTCTCTGAGTGAATAAGCGTACACATTGTGTGTAGCATCCCAGTGTTTCGCGCGAATTTCCGCTATAAAATCAGTAGCTTCTTTTTCAGTTTCGACGTGTTTGATATATCCGATAAAACGAGAGCGTTTCTCGACAAACTCATCGCTATCGAAACCTTTTACAGTAATATATGTCTGCACAGCTGACTCCTTTTCTCAAAAAAGAACAGGCGGTACCGCAGTACCGCCTCAACAATTACGCAATTATTTGCCTTCCATACCGAAACGCTTCTTAAATCTGTCAACACGTCCGCCGGTATCAACGAGCTTCTGCTTGCCTGTGAAGAATGGGTGGCATTTTGAACAAATTTCAACACGGATGTCACTCTTTGTTGAACCTGTCTCGATTACATTACCGCATGCGCAAGTAATTGTTGTCTTCTCATAATTTGGATGGATGCTTTCCTTCATTAATGTTCACCTCTTTCGCTGAAACCGAAATATAACAAATGGATTATACTATAAAACATTACAAATTGCAAGTGTTTTTTAAAAATTTTTATTGGCAATTCAAATATATTACAAATTCGTCCAGATTCATATTGTATTCACGCATGGTAATAGCGTAGTTTTTGGACACATATCGATACAAATCAGGTGAATATGAAAGACCGCCTGTGTTCTCTTTTTCAGGGTATCTGAGCACAAAACCGTAGTTGACACAGTTTTTGTAAAGCCAGCCAAACTCTTCTGTCTCAGAGAAGTTTTTGTCAGTACCATCAGAAAATCTGAGCAGCAGACCCGTCTGCTGTTCACACTCCCCTGCGTTTGGTATAGTCTTTTTTACAGCAGCCTCGGCTTTAACGGTGGAGCTTTTCTTTTCCTTTTTGTGCTTCGCCACAGCAGTGTTATACATTTCTTTTTGTTCTTCATAAGAAATATAACCACTTTCAAGCGTCAGACTAAGCCCCTGACTTTGCGCATCAGCGAGCATCGCTTCAAGGTCGGCAACAACCATAGTGTTGACTTTCACCGAGTTTACAACCTTAAGTTGTGGAACAAAAGATGCATCAACAGGCCGCGCGGAGCTGACGATTCTCAACAACTCTTCGTTTTCTTCCTGAGAAAAGTGTGGCTGTAAAGAACCTGAGTTTTCAAATTCTTTTGTATCAACAAAGTCGTCAAGATACGAAAGATAGCCAAAATATATGCCGACCGCAAGAACCGCAATCATCACAAGCGGCAGAATGAACAACATAACGCGCTGATATTCAAAGGCATCCTCGCTTTTCTTGAGTTCTTCCTCGAAGCGACCCCTCGTGATTTTCATACTGTTTTTTCTTCTCAAGGAGTCACCTCCGTAGTTTTCTTTAACTAATGCTAACGGCTCCCCCGACAGAGGGAGCCAGTCAAACTATAAATAAAATTACTTGATGAGCTTTGTCTCGATTTCTTCAACAGCCTTTTCAATAAACTGTTCAAGGCTCATAGCACCGAGGTCGCCCTCTTTTCTGTCTCTTACTGAAACAGTGTTGTTTTCGATATCTTTGTCACCAACAAGAATCATATATGGTACTTTCTGCAGCTGAGCCTCACGAATCTTGAAGCCGATTTTCTCGCTTCTGTCATCAACTTCTACACGCATACCCTTCTTTTCAAGAGCCTTCTTGACCTCGTAGATATAGTTAAGATGACGGTCAGCGATTGGTAAAAGCTTAACCTGTACAGGAGCAAGCCACATTGGGAATGCGCCTGCATATTTCTCGATAAGCAGAGCGAGTGTTCTCTCGTAACAACCCAGTGATGTTCTGTGGATGATGTAAGGATTCTTCTTTGTGCCATCCTTGTCTACATATTCCATACCGAATTTTTCAGCGAGCATCTGGTCAACCTGAATTGTGATGAGTGTATCTTCCTTACCATATACGTTCTTAATCTGGATATCGAGCTTTGGACCATAGAAAGCAGCCTCGCCGATACCGATTTTGTATGGAATCTCGAGGTTATCGAGAATCTTGCCCATAATACCCTGAGCTTCATCCCACTGCTCGTCTGTACCGATGTACTTTTCTCTATCGCTTGGATCCCACTGTGAGAAACGATATGAAACATCATCATAAAGACCGAGAGTTTTCAAGCAGTAGATAGCAAGCTCAAGACAGCCCTTGAACTCATCTTCGAGCTGTTCAGGAGTACACATAAGGTGACCCTCTGAGATTGTGAACTGACGAAC
>JAZSHE010000127.1:0-4708 GCA_045533085.1 Ruminococcus sp. | reverse complement strand
AAACAGCAGCCGAAACTAAAATCGCACTTTCAAAGCTTAAGGAGTCAATTGCTGATGAATGATTTGTGTGCAGAAATCGCTTACAAAAGTATTAATCACTACGACGAAGAACTTTGTGGAGACCATATAGATATTGTTGAGCCTGATGATGGCTCGACCGTTATTGTTTTATCCGATGGACTTGGAAGTGGCGTAAAGGCGAGCATCCTATCCACGCTCACTTCAAAAATCATTTCGACAATGATGGCAGAGGGACTTTCACTCGAAGAATGTGTCGAAACAATTGCGGCTACCTTGCCTGTGTGTTCGCTCAGGGGTGTAGCGTACTCGACTTTCACCATTATTCATCTCAAAAGCAACGAAACTGCTGAGCTCATCCAGTATGACAATCCCCACATAATTCTCATCCGTGATGATAAAAGCTGGGATTATCCGAAAATCGAGATGAACATCGGCGGTAAAAAGATATTCAAGTCTGTAATCAAATTACAGGAAAACGATATTTTTGTTGCTATGAGTGACGGATGTCCTCACGCAGGAATCGGAATTTTGTATAACTTCGGATGGAAACGAGAAGATATAATTGATTTTATGGAAGCTCTGTCGCAGGTTGGATATACCGCGAAAACGCTCTCAACGATGCTTGTTGATGAGTGCAACGAGCTTTACGGACACAAACCGGGTGATGACGCAACGGCTTGTGTTGTAAAAATAAGAAAACGTGAACCGATGAATATGCTCTTCGGTCCACCATCAAATCGAGGCGATGCCGACCGTATGATGTCGCTGTTCTTTTCAAAGCAGGGCAAGCACATTATATGTGGTGGTACAACCTCATCGATAGCAGCTAAATTTCTTAGAAAACCGCTTGTCGCATCTTTGAAATTTGAAAAGAGTGATATCCCGCCTATCGCAAAAATCGAGGGCGTTGACCTTGTAACAGAAGGTGTTATCACAGTTAATAAGGTGCTTGAATACGCCAAGGATTATTTGGGCGAGAACAAGTACTACGATCAGTGGAATCACTGCAACGATGGTGCGTCACAGATATGTCGTCTGCTTTTTATCGAAGCAACGGACATCAACTTCTATGTCGGAAGAGCCATCAACCCTGCTCACCAGAATCCTGATCTGCCTATTAATTTTCATATCAAGATGAATCTTGTTGACGAGCTTTCTAAATGCCTTAGAAAAATGGGCAAAAAAATAAAAGTAAGTTATTTCTAAGGAGAGACGTGTTATGGGAGTAATAAGAAAATTTGATACCAAAGTGCAACACCTGAAATACAAAGTATTGCGTGAGGTTGCACGACACGCGTGGAATGATACATTACTTGAAAAAGTGCTGGATATCCCAGAAATGATAGTTCCGGGTAAAACATCGACAATGAGATGTTGTGTTTACAAAGAGCGTGCTATTTTGTCCGAACGTGTAAAGATGGTAATGGGTGGAGACAAAGATAACCCTAACGTTATAGAAGTTATTGACATCGCCTGTGACGAATGTCCGTCTGCAGGATACGAGGTAACTCATTCCTGCCGAGGCTGTCTTGCACATAGATGCGAGGATGTGTGCAAACGCGGTGCTATCTCGTTTGACCACAACCATGTTGCCCACATCGACAAATCCAAGTGTGTGGAATGTGGCCAGTGTGCAAAGGTTTGTCCATTCTCCGCTATTATTAATCGCAAGCGTCCGTGCCAGAACGCTTGTAAAGTAAAGGCTATTTCGATAAACGACGAGAATGCCGCAGCAATCGATAACGAAAAGTGTATCCAGTGTGGTGCTTGTGTTTATCAGTGTCCGTTTGGTGCTATTACCGACAAGTCTTACATACTTGATGTAATCGATCTGATCAAAAAGAGCGAAAACAACAAAAAGTATAAGGTTTACGCTGTGGTTGCACCTTCAATTTCAAGCCAGTTTGTGTACGCAAAGCTGGGACAGGTTATCACAGGACTGAAAGAGCTTGGCTTCTTCACAGTTGTTGAGGCTGCTCTGGGCGCTGATATGGTAGCTCAGGCAGAATCAAAGGAACTTGCCGAGAAAGGATTTTTGACAAGCTCATGTTGCCCTGCTTTTGTACAGTATATAAAATCAGCATTTCCTGATTTACTGCCATTTGTATCGCACAACCTTTCACCAATGGCGACATTGGCACAGTACATCAAGAAGACTGACGAAAATGCAAAGGTTGTATTCATCGGACCTTGTACAGCAAAAAAAGCAGAAGCACAGCTCGAAAGTGTTAAAGAGTATGTGGATTCAGTCCTGACATTTGAAGAACTGCAAGCGCTTTTCGACAGCAAGGACCTCGACATTACAACACTTTGTGAGGATGTGCTTGATAACGCATCTTACTTCGGCAGAATTTTTGCCAGAAGCGGTGGACTTTCTGATGCTGTGGCACAAGGACTCAAGGAACAGAACATTGAGTTTGATCTCAACGCAGTTGCTTGTGACGGTATCGAAGAGTGTCGTGTGGCACTGCTCAAGAAGAGCAAAAATGTTCTGGATGCCAACTTTATCGAGGGTATGGCTTGTACCGGAGGATGTATCGGTGGTGCAGGATGTCTCACCCACGGCGCTAAAAACAAAGCCGAGGTCGATAAATACGGCAGAGAAGCTTTTGAAAAAACAATCAGCGACGCAATCGCTGTTTTAAAATAAACTATAAAACAAACTATAAAGTAAACTTAAAACTTAAGGGGGATATTTTAATGAATAAAATTACAGTAATCGGTTCCGGTAGCGTAGGTTCAACAATCGCATATACTTTGACTGTTATGGGTATTGCATCTGAGATCGTTATGATCGATATCAATCAGGAGAAGTCTTTAGGCGAAGCTCTCGACATCAGACAGGGTGTTCCTTTCTGCAATCCTGCTACTATCTATGCCGGTTCTTATGTTGACGCAAAGGATTCTGACATCGTTGTCATTACATCAGGTGTTGCAAGACAGCCTGGTCAGTCAAGACTCGACCTTGCTCAGACAAACGTTAACATCTTAAAGCAGATTTCAAAGGAAATCGTTCAGTATGCACCAAATGCTACATATATTATCGTTAGTAACCCTGTTGACGTTCTTACTTATGTATTCCACAAAATTTCAGGAATTCCTGAGGAGCGCATCATCGGTTCAGGTACAATCCTTGATACAGCTCGTCTTCGTGCTCGTGTTGCTGAGTACTACGACGTTAACCAGAAGAACGTTCACGCTTATGTTTTAGGTGAGCACGGCGATTCAGCGTTTGTTCCTTGGTCAATCGCTAATATCTCAAACGTTCCTATCGAAGATTACAGAGAAGCTCTTCTTAATTCTAAAGAATACCCTGAGTTTGACCGCGACGAGGTTGAAAACTATGTTCGCAAGTCAGGCGCTCGTGTTATCCAGCGCAAGGGTGCAACATTCTATGCTGTATCAATGTCAGTGTGCCACATCTGCAAGTGCTTACTCAGTGGTATCGACACTACAATGACAGTTTCAACAATGCTCCACGGCGAGTACGGAATTGATGACGTATGCTTAAGCTTGCTCAACGTAGTAGGTCACGAAGGCGCTCACAGTAAGGTTCTGTTACCACTCAACGAGGAAGAAATCGCTCAGTTACACCACAGCGCAGAATGTCTGAAAGAAATCATCAACAGCATCGAAATCTGATAGAAAGGTAGATATATACAATGGAATATCGTATTGAACACGACTCAATGGGCGAGATGAAAGTTCCTGCTGACCGTCTTTGGGCAGCTCAGACTCAGAGAAGTCGCGAAAATTTTGAAATCGGCGTTGGCATCGAAACAATGCCTGCTGAAATTATCCACGCATTCGGCATCTTGAAGAAAGCCGCTGCTATCGCAAACAATGCGTTAAAGCCTGAAAAAATGACAGACGAGAAGCTCGAAGCTATCAAAGCAGCTTGTGACGAGGTTATCAGCGGTGAGCTCAACTCTCACTTCCCACTCGTTGTATGGCAGACAGGTTCAGGCACACAGTCAAATATGAACTCAAACGAAGTTATCGCAAACCGTGGTAACCAGATTGCTGACAAGAAGCTCCTTCATCCAAACGATGATGTAAATATGAGCCAGTCATCAAACGACACTTTCCCAACAGCTATGCACATTGCGGCTGTTCTTATCCTTGAGGACAAGCTCATTCCTGCTGTTGAGACTCTCATCGAGACTTTCAAGAGACTCGAAGAAGAGAACGAGGGCATCGTTAAGAGTGGTAGAACTCACCTTCAGGATGCTACTCCAATCAAGTTCAGCCAGGAAATCAGCGGCTGGCGTTCAAGTCTTGAGAAAGACGTTGAGCTCATCAAGCGTTCTGTTGCTCCACTTTACGAGCTCGCTCTCGGTGGTACAGCGGTAGGTACAGGTCTTAACACTCCAAAGGGTTTTGATACCGGTGTTGCTAAAGAGGTTGCTAACATCACCGGCAAGCCATTTATCACAGCTTCAAATAAATTCCATGCCCTCACATCAAAGGATGAGCTCGTGTTTGCGCACGGTGCAGTAAAAGCTCTTGCCTGTGATATGATGAAGATTGCTAACGACGTTCGTTGGTTGGCATCAGGTCCAAGAGATGGTCTTTCAGAGATATTCATCCCTGAAAACGAGCCTGGTTCATCAATTATGCCTGGTAAGGTTAACCCTACACAGTGCGAGGCAGTAACAATGGTTGCTGTTCAGGTAATGGGTAACGA
>JAZSHE010000141.1:0-2739 GCA_045533085.1 Ruminococcus sp. | reverse complement strand
ACCACTCTGAGCAATTTTGACTTTTGCGTTACCAACATCATATGTACCAGCCAAAGAGAAATTTGAAAGGACCCCATTAGCATCATTGAGTTTCATTGTACTGTAAGTCCAAGTATCTTTCTGCTCGTTATACACAGCATCTAACGTATATGTAGGTGCTGAAGCTTTGAAACGAGATGTCATTGAAGGAATGCTCTGGAACTTGCTCATTCCGTCGACAACCTTGTTATACGCACTCTTGATGTTAGGGTTCTTACCTCCTGCACAGAACAGTGAACTATAGCCGTTCTTTCCTGATTTTAAAGAGAAAGGTGCTGTTGCATTTCTTTCGCCATTAACAATCTCCCACACTACTAACTGAGTTGCAATGTATGCCTGATCTTCGTTAATGCTACCTGCGGTGACAACACTCTTGCTACCTTCTAAACCATAACAAAGGGCAGCATTTATAGCTCTCTGCTGATTATCTGTAAGGTTATTCCACACATCTGCTGATGAGGTACTAAGATTAATACCGCCAGCTAGGTATACACCAGGTTCAATACAATAGACATTTGCACCATCTGCGTTTGCTTTAAGACGGTACATCGGAGCACCTTCTCTATGAAAGCTTGTTGATGTAACACCTTTAATAACGTTTCCTTTTGTATCATAACAATAAGAGAGCGTTACTGTTGTACTCGCTGCACGTGAAAAAACTGCAGGACTGTTGATTATGTTTTCGAGCTGTTCTTTTGTAAATAAACCTGATGTGCTGATATTATATCCAAGCTCCTCGTTGGTAATGACATCACCGAATTTATCAAGGTCGATTTTATTCAGGTCGATGCTATCTTCAGCAAAAGCTGTAGGGATAATACCTAGTACACAAATGATTACAGCCATCAAAGCTGTAATAAGTCTTGTTATTCTTTTTCTTCTCATTTAAATTAATTTCTCCTTTACATAATAATCGATAATAAATAGTCACTTTGTGGCTGATCTCTGATTCGCATTTTCATTCTCCTTTCAAAAGTTTTGTAAATAAAAAAAGGACAGAACTCTAATTTAAGAATTCTGTCCTTCTCTGTATATTAAAAAAGCGGAGGTTATTTCCTCCGCTTTCAATCGTCTATTCAGTTTTATCCGTAGCAGAAGTAGATGTTATACTCACCATCTGATTGCTGTTCTGCGTAGCAGTTGAAGCTCATCTGATTGTAGCTTATTGCGAACCCGTCCAGTGCTAGGATTGAGTCGATGTCCTCGTCGAGTCCGTTTACTATTCTGCTTAGTTGCTCGTTGTATGAGCGATTTGCTGTTGTGTTAAGGCATCCTTGGTATCCAAACAGCCATCCGCTGTTGTTTATATTAAGTGATGGGTCGTAAGTCATGCCCTTGCTCTGATTGTGGCTGATTATGTAGCTCACCATTCTCTGCATATTCTCTGCTGTGCTGAGCTGTGAGTGTGACAGCTTTGTGTCATCAGTCACAGTTACAGGTTTACTGCTCGGTTTGTTATCTGAACTTTCTGTTTTGTTGCTCGTATTATTGTTTTTGTTATTGCTATTGCTTGTGTTGTTGTTTGAAGATGGCTTCTTCGACTCTGTATTGCTGTTTGTATTGTTTGGCTTAGTTACTGTTATGTTTGGTGTATCGATTTTCTCTGGCTTATCTGGCTTTTCGGATTCTTGTTTCACCTCTGCTGATTTTCTAGGAGCTGTTGTTGGCTCTGTGTTTTTAGTAGGTTTTTCAGTTTCTACTGTCGGCTCTGTTTCAGCTTCGGTTACTTCAACCTCAGTTTGAGTTTGTGTTTGCACTGCGATTTTTTGTTCCTCAGTTGTAGTAGGTTTTATTTGCTGTCCACTGCAACCTGTGATTGCTAAGCACATTGCAAGTACTACTACGATTGTTGATGATATCTTTTTTCTTTTCATATTAGTCACCTCGATGTTTTTTATCATCAACTACACAATACTACAAAGCTAAATATATAGCTATTATCAATAGCAACAAAAAATTTATCTAAAGTTGTATAACTGCAACTTAAAATCTAATCTTAATTTTTCATTACCTCAAATCATAGTGTACAACTAAAACCCTGAGTCCAAATCAGGGTTTTAGTTGTCAATTACTCTTATGGATCAACAGATGTTACAACAGTCAAGGAGTCATCCAACTCAGCAAGATATCGTTGTAGTTTAGTGACATCTATGATGCTTACATCTTCAGATCTATCCAAATCCATACGTCCGATCCATATATCCTTATTAATATCTAAACTAGCGAGATACATCTGAATAATTGTTGCATCCAGAATATCACAACTTCTGTCAAAATTAATATCCCCTCTGTGAATACCAACACGACCTGACCTCATTGCATCTGATATATTCAATTCTCCACTATTGCACGCTTCTTCAAGAGTGTATACCTTTTGAAGTGACGGAACATAAACGTAGTGAGCTAAATCATAAGGATAACTAATGGTGATATTCCATATAAAACAATCACCAACATATCTACCTATAGTAGCTTCATCTTGACCCACATTTGTTCTGGCAATAAACACTACATACTCCGGATCTGTCTGAGAATCATGAAAGTGTGCGTAAAGCATATTATAGTAATGCCATATATCAGAATCACCTTCAAAAATTTCAGGATAAAAACAGCTCTTAATTTCATCTTGGTAGGATAAATCGACATCCATTATAATATTATTATACTTATCAGATATATCTTTTATACGTTCCGCAAAAG
>JAZSHE010000035.1:0-11306 GCA_045533085.1 Ruminococcus sp. | reverse complement strand
TAGATAAATTATAAATAAAATGCAAAGGAATGTCAATATTGCTTGTATCCAAAAAGAAAGTGGCACACTGTAAAGTATGCCACGAATCTTGTTTTAGTTAATGGTGTAATTACATTACAGGCATTGCTGTCTGGTTTGTAGCTTTGAGAGCCTCGTAGTAGCCAGCTTTTGCTGTCATGTGGTATGGTGCAACCCAAAGAGCACCAACACCAAGGCAAAGTGAACCAACAAAGTACCAGCCGATAAAGCTTAAGTCAAGAACGAAGAGCTCCCACTTTCTGCCGTTTGTCATTCTGATACTCTCGTCCATGCACTCCTTCCAACCCCAGTCAGGATGGTCAAGTGAAATGAAATAAGACATTGAGTAAGCGTAGCTCTTTACGATACCAGGAATGATGAAAAGAAGTGACCAAAGGAATGTGAAGATGCTAACCATAAGGCCGAGCATAAGGTCCTTTGAAAAACGCTGTGAGAAGCTGTAGAATAAATCACCAACATTTACTTCTGGATGATTTCTAACGAGTTTCATGAAAACAAGGCTTGTACCAACAGCGAGTGGACCTGTGAGAATCAGTGTTCCGATAGCGCCGATTGTTGGGATGCTTGAGCAAAGTGAGATTATAGCGCTCTGAATAAGGCATACGAGAAGTGCCATGAGCCATGTTTTACCGAAAAGGTTTCTGCCAAGTAATGTTTTCGCGTTTTCTTTAATCTGAACGCGGTCGATAGTGTAATTCATACTCTATACCCCTTTAAATTTATTTGCTTAAAAGCAAGCTTATTTTATCACTAATCTCGCTTTTGTCAATACCCCTTGTTGCTGAGTGTTGGTTTCGGGGGGCTAAATTGTGTTTAAACTATTGAATAAACAAAGTTGCTGTGATATAATACAACTAATTATATTATGAGATACTATGTCTTTTTGGAATGAGGTACTATTATGGGTGTGAAGGTTACACTTTTGGCACATACTCCGATGCCGGAGCAGACTATTGCTATGGCGGCAAAGCTGTGCTACAGTGCAAGTGATATTGAAAACATCAAAGATGGATTGACTGAGGAGAAAACCACCGAGTTTCTTGATATGCTGACAGCTATCGGACACGCAAGTCCTGTGGAGCACGCGTCGTTTACATTTGGTATCGAGGGTATATCACGTGCTTGTTCACATCAGCTTGTGCGCCATCGTATTGCTTCGTATTCTCAGCAGTCTCAGCGCTACGTGGACGGTACAAAATTTGAGTTTGTTACACCTCCTGAAATCGAGCGTAATGAAAAGGCGTATGAAGCATATAAAAAAGTAATCGATATGCAATCTGAAGCTTATGCCCAGATAAGAGATGCACTTGTTGTCGGATATATCAAAGAATATTCTGAAATAGAATTAAATGGCACCGATGACGAAATCATCAATGCGTTCAAGGAAGAAAACAAAACTATGTTTTCTTCTTTTATAAAAAAAGCTAACGAGGATGCCCGCTTTGTTTTACCAAATGCGTGCACCACAAAAATCGTTTGTACATTCAATGTTCGAAGCCTCAACAACTTTTTCGACCACCGATGCTGTAACAGAGCCCAGTGGGAGATAAGAGAAGTTGCACAGCAGATGCTTGAGCTTTGTAAAGAGGTTGCACCTGTATTGTTTAAAAATTCAGGTCCGCGTTGTCTGCGAGGGGCTTGTCCTGAGGGCAAGATGACATGTGGCAAAATGAAGGAAGTCAGAGAAAAATATGGCAAGTAAATTTATAGTTATAGAAGGTCTTGACGGTAGCGGTAAGGGCACTCAGTCGGCTCTTGTCACTCAGGTTTTGAAAGACAGAGGATTCAATGTCAGAAAGATCACTTTTCCTGACTATGACAGTCCTACATCTTCTCTTGTGAAAATGTACTTAGGTGGAGAGCTTGGCGATTCTCCTGATGCTGTTAATGCGTATGCGGCTTCTGCTTTTTATGCTGTTGACCGTGTTGCGTCATTTATTAAAACATGGAAAAAAGACTATGAGGAATGCGACTACATTATTGCTGACCGTTATGTTACATCAAACATTATCTACCAGATGTCTAAAGTGAGTGTTGATGAACGCGATGAGTATATCGAGTGGTGCGAGGATTTTGAGTACAATCGTCTTTGTGTACCAAAGCCGGATGTAGTAATCTACCTTGATATGCCACCGCATGTATCTCAGAAGCTGATGAGTGGCAGATATAACGGCGACGAAAGTAAAAAGGATATCCACGAGAAAAATATGAACTTCCTGCTTTCGTGCAGAGAAAGTGCATTGTACGCTCTTGAAAAGCTTAATTGGGAGCATATCTCATGCGCTGAATCAGATGAACCGAAAAGTATAGAAGAGATTACACATCAAATACTTGATGTAATAGACGAAAAGCTAAAGTGAAAAAAGGAAGCGTTTTATGCTTGATTTCAGACCACCGACATTAAAAGACAGAGAATGGATTGAAAAATTGACCGAAAACTGTGGTCAGATTGGTTGCGACATATCTTTTGCGACAACCTATTTGTGGCGCAATAGGTATGACATAAGAGTGTGTAACTATGATGGTGTTTTGTACAAGGCTTATTTTGGTAGAGATGGTGTTTCGGGTTATACTTTTCCTATTGGGCATAAGCCGCCTAAAGAGATGCTCGAACCTTTGATGCAGGATGCCAAGGAACGTGGTGTTAAACCGCTCATTGGTATGCTCAACAAAACAAACGCCGAGATACTCGACCATCTTTATCCGGGTGTGTTTGAATTTTGTGAGGAGAGAGATAGCGCTGACTATATTTACAGTCGTGAAAATCTTGCGACACTTCCCGGTAAAAAATATCACGCAAAACGAAATCACATCTCTAAATTCAAACGCAACAATGATGATTACTGCTACAAGCCTATTGATGAAACAAACAAAGAGGATGCTTACTTTGTAGCGCACAAATGGCACATGAATAATGACTCTGATAAGAGCGAGCTTTACGCCATCAGAGAAGCACTTGATAATATGGACGATATCGGTCTTTTTGGTGGAGTGCTTTATGTCAATAATCGTCCTGTTGCTATGACGATAGGTTCTAAAATCAACAGCTTTGTGTGTGATGTCAACTTTGAGAAAGCTGTGGATGTTGACGGCGCGTATGCGGTTATCAACAATGAGTTTGCTAAAGCACAGAATGCTTTTCTGCAGTTTAATCGTGAAGAAGATCTGGGGATTGAGGGCTTGAGAAAAAGCAAACTTTCGTACAACCCTGATAAAATTTTAATGAAATACACAGCCACTGTGAAGTGATGGGAGGTTAATATGGTATATGTTTTTTTAGCTGACGGATTCGAAGAAATCGAAGCTTTAGCGTGTGTTGATATACTCAGACGTGCTGAGGTTGAGGTTAATACAGTTTCAGTAAACGGTAATGAAACCGTGAATGGTGCACACAACATTGTGGTTAAAGCGGACATTACATCGGATATGGTTGATAAAAGCGTAGTTGAGTGTGCGGTTTATCCTGGTGGTATGCCGGGAGCTGAGACTTTGTCCAGTGGTCAGGATACAACTCCTAACGAAATTGCTCAGTACTGCGTGGAAAATGATATTTTAGTTGGTGCTATCTGTGCGGCTCCTCTGGTGCTTGGCAGACTTTCACTTCTTGAAAATAAAAACGCTACATGTTATCCGGGATTTGAAAACGAGCTCAAGGGTTCAAACCCAACGGGCGAAAGGGTTACTGTTGACGGTAATATTGTTACCGGTAGAGGTCCTGGTTGCTCGATTGATTTTGCGCTTGCTCTTGTATCAAAGCTCAAGAGTGAAGAACTTGCGCTGAATATCAGAAAGGCGATGCAGTGTGATGACTAAAAGTGAACTTCGAAACGAAGTGCTGATACGACGCAAGGCGATGAGTGAAACAAAAAAACGTGAAGCAGACCTTGAGATTCAAAGCAGACTTCTGATGACTGAGGAATACAGAGAGTGTGAAACTGTGCTTGTGTACGTAGCGACACAAAGTGAGATTGACACAAAAGGTATAATAAGAGCGGCGTTTGCTAACAAAAAACGTGTCGCTGTTCCTGTTACAAATGACGATTACTCATTGAGTTTTTATTATATAAATTCTTTTGGAGAATTAAAGTCAGGTAGATTCGGAATACTCGAACCTAAAAATCGTGATAACGAGCTCAAGAGTTTTGAAAATTCAGTCTGTGTTATTCCGGCTCTTTGTTGTGACCTTGTGGGTAATCGTATCGGCTATGGAAAAGGTTGCTACGACAGATTTCTGAGCAACTACAATCAGACAAAGATTGCTCTTGTGTATTCTGAGAATGTTTATCCGTTGATTGAAAGCGAAGAAACAGACGTCAGGGTTGACGTTATTGTTTCGGATACCTATGTGAAACGTACATAAATCCGTGTTATCGCGGCTTAATATAATTAAACCTTAAGTAAAGGAGGATAATTATGAGTGAGACAAACAATAATAATTATTCCGGCGACTCAATAGAAACTACCAGAAAAAAGAAGATGGAAGAGTTCAGACGTTCTTTTGATAAGAGTGTGATGAGTGATGGCTATGAAGCTCAGCCACAGATTTCAGAACAAAAAGACGAGGATTCTTACACAGGATATTCGTCAAATCCGACACCGCTCAAGCGCAGAAGATCAAACGAAATCAACTCCTACAGCGATCAGGATACAAAAATGCGTATCGAGAGAGAGTCAAGAAAAGCTCTGAAACAGCAGAGCAAGGAGAACAAGCGCATCGAAAAGAACAAGGCAAAACGTAATCAGAAAATGTTCAAGTGGGTATGGCTTACAATGATCCTTATCGTTAGTATCGTGCTTTCACAGATTATCCTTGTTGGTATAAACGATTTGCTTGCTATCGACAGAGAAAAGGATCCGCATACCGTAAAAATCAGTATCCCTGCTGAACCTACAATTGAACAGATTTCACATATTCTTGAGGATAGTGGCGTTGTCGACAGAGCTGAATATTTTGAGATGTATGCCAATATCACAACAAAGCCTGAGTATTTCAGACAGGGTGATTTTGAGATAGATACAGATATGGACTATGAGGCTATCATCAACTTCTTGCAGAGTAATGTCAACCGTACTGATATCGTTACAGTACAGATTACAGAGGGTATGAATGCCCTTGAGATTGCGACAAAGCTCCACGAAGAGGGTGTTACAAGTAACGTACAGGAGTTCCTCGATATGTGCAACAGTGACGCATTTGACGAGGATTTTGCTTTCCTCAAGGATATCAGCAACAAGGACAAGCGTTACTACAAGCTCGAAGGATATCTGTTCCCTGATACTTACGATTTCTATGTCAACGAAGATGTTGAATCAACAATATACAAGTTCCTCAACAACTATGAAAACAAGGTTTACTACAGCGAGGAGAAGTATTTCAAGGGTGACAAGACAACTATCGAAGAGCTTGTTAAGAACACAGACTACACAGTTGATGAGATTCTTACAATAGCGTCTATCATTCAGGCGGAGGCTGCTAATGAAGAAGATATGTACTATGTATCATCTATTCTCCACAACCGTCTGGATAATGGTGTTGAAATGGGTGTAGCACAGCTTAACTGTGACTGTACTGTTTACTATCCTTATCGTGAATACAAGGATGTTCCGGAATCTATCCGTGGCACTTACAAGAGCACATACGATACAAATACGTTCATCGGACTTCCAGCAGGACCGATTTGTAACCCATCACTCAAGGCTATTCTTGCTGCGATTGAGCCATACGATACAGATTACTACTTCTTCTGTCACGCTGTGACCGACGATGGCTCAACTCCTTATTACGCATCAACAATCGAAGGCCACGAGTACAACCTCTCACTTATTGAATGATATGATTAGACCGGAGATTTTAGCCCCAGCAGGGGATATGGAATGTTTGAATTCTGCACTTAGCTTTGGTGCGGATGCTGTGTATGTAGCCGGAAAGAATTTCGGTATGCGTACAGCTTCTAAGAATTTTTCTTTAGATGAATTAAAAAACGCCTGCGATTTGGTGCATCAACAGGGCAAAAAGCTTTATCTGACATGCAACACCTTGCCGAGAAACGAGGATGTTGTCAGTATGCCTGAGTTTCTTATTGCGGCGGAGGATTGTGGCGTTGATGCTTTTATCATAGCTGATTTAGGCGTTTTCGAAATGGCTAAAAAGTATGCGCCGTCAGTTGAAAGACACATTTCGACCCAAGGCGGAATTATCAACTACGAAAGTGCTAACGCATGGTACAACCTTGGCGCTTCACGTGTTGTTTTAGCAAGAGAGATGACTCTTGATGAAATTGCACAGATGCGTGCGAAAATTCCAAAAGAGCTTGAAATCGAGTGCTTTGTGCACGGAGCGATGTGTGTATCGTTTTCGGGCAGATGCCTGATTTCATCATTTATGACAGGAAGAGATGCCAACCGTGGTGACTGTGCTCAGCCGTGCAGATGGAAGTACCATCTGTATGAGGAAAATCGTGATGGACAGTTTTTCCCTGTTATTGAAGAAAATGGCGGAACATACCTGTACAACTCACGTGATCTTTGTATGATTGAGCACATCGATGAGCTTGTTAAGGCTGGAATCAGCAGTTTCAAAATTGAGGGCAGAGCGAAATCTGCTTATTATACAGCAGTTACAACAAACGCTTATCGCCACGCACTCAACGATTATATGAAAGCTCCGGACGGATTCAAGCTTCAGCCGTGGATTAAGGAAGAGTTGGAAAAAATTTCTCACAGAGAATATTCAACAGGTTTCTTCTTTGGTACAGAGCCTGGTCAGACTACCGATAACGGTGGCTATATCCGTCATTATAATCAGGTTGCTGTATGCGAAAGCTACGACAATGGTGTAGCAACAATCACTCAGCGTAACAAGTTTTTCTCTGGTGATACACTTGATGTGCTTCCACCATCAGGAATTTCGTTTGAAGTGAAAGCACTATCGCTCAAAAATGAATATGGTGAAATTGTTGAAAGTGCACCACATGCGATGCAAAAGTTGTTTATGGAAGTTGATAGAGAAATTCCATCAGGTTCTGTAATCAGAAAGAAAAATGTTGACATAAAGTGATTTGGGATTTATAATCTAATAGATATAAAATTGGGCTGTGACAAGACGAGTAAAACATCAGTGTTGTCTAAGAGAGAGAGCCAATGGTGGAAGGCTCTTACATCACCGTTTTACAGCTACCTTTGAGCCTTTGTGCGAAAGCACAACGTATTTCTGCGTTAAAGAAAATCAAGTGGGCGGTTTTATAGCCGTCAATTTGGGTGGTACCGCAGGTCAGCCTGTCCCATTTTCGGGGCAGGCTTTATTTTTTGCAAACGGGTATTTCTGTTTGTTGTGTATCCCCCTAAAACAATAAATGATGGGAACATTCCCGAAAAGGAGATATTATTATGCAGTGGACTGGACTTAACGAACTCAGAGAGAGATTTCTGAGCTTTATGGAATCAAAGGGTCATTTAAGACTTGAGAGTTTCCCGCTGATTCCAAAGGATGACAACTCTTTGTTGCTCATCAACTCTGGTATGGCGCCAATGAAAAAGTACTTTACAGGTGAGATTACACCACCAAGAAAGCGTGTAACAACCTGTCAGAAATGTATCCGTACACCTGATATCGAGCGTGTTGGTATCACAGCAAGACATGGTACATATTTCGAGATGCTCGGTAACTTCTCATTTGGTGATTACTTCAAGCACGAGGCAACAGCGTGGGCGTGGGAGTTCTTTACAAAGGAACTTGAGATGCCTGTTGAAAAGCTTTATGTTTCAATTTATGAGGATGATGACGAAGCTTTTGAAATCTGGACAAAAGAGGTTGGTGTTGACCCATCACACATGGTAAGACTGGGCAAAGCTGATAACTTCTGGGAACATGGTTCAGGTCCTTGCGGCCCATGTTCTGAGATTTACTTTGACCGTGGTGAGGAGAAGGGTTGTGGCTCTCCTGATTGTGCGGTTGGCTGTGAGTGTGACCGTTTTGTTGAGGTGTGGAACCTTGTGTTTACTCAGTTTGACAACGACGGCAATAACAACTACACACCACTTGAGCATCCAAATATCGATACTGGTATGGGTCTTGAGCGTCTTGCTTGTGTAATGCAGGATGTTGATAACCTGTTCTTAGTTGATACTGTTCAGAATATTATGAAGCATATTTCGGATATTGTTGGTGTTAAGTATGGTGAGGGCGAGAAGTCTGATATTTCACTTCGTGTTATTACTGACCACATCCGTTCAACTACATTTATGATTGCTGACGGTGTTATGCCGTCTAACGAAGGCAGAGGCTATGTGCTGAGAAGACTTCTCCGTCGTGGCGCTCGTCACGGCCGTTTGCTTGGTATGAAAGAGCCTTTCCTCTACAAAGTTTGCGAGACTGTTATCAAGGAGAATGCGTCTGCTTATCCTGAACTCGTAGACAAGCAGGAGTACATCACAAAGCTCATCAAGGTGGAGGAAGATAACTTTGCAAAAACTATTGAGCAGGGCTTCCAGATGCTCCAGTCTATCATCGAGGATGATTCAATCAAAGTTTTATCTGGTGAAGATGCATTCAAACTTAATGATACATACGGCTTCCCGATTGACCTGACACGAGAGATTCTCGGCGAAAAAGGTATCGAGGTTGATGTTGAGCGTTATAAGAAACTCATGGTTGAGCAGAAGAAACGTAGCCGTGATGCAAGAAAGAATGCCGGTGCAGATGCATGGGTTTCTGATGCTACGGATTTATCGGATGTATCTGCGACTGAGTTTGTAGGTTATACAGATTACGAATGTGACGCTACAATTAAAGCTATCGTCAAAGACGGCGAGCGTGTTGAATCAGCTGTTGAGGGTGAAAGCGTTGTAATTGTGCTTGATAAAACTCCTTTCTATGCTGAAAGCGGTGGCCAGATTGCTGATACAGGTGTTATCACAATGGATGGCACAGAAGTTTCAGTTGACAATGTTTCAAAGGATAACAATGGTATTTTCCTTCACGTTTGTGAGGTTACAACTGGCGTTGTTAAAGTAGGCGACAAGGTTAACGCTAAAATTGACTGCTCACGTCGTGAGGATATCAAACGTAACCACACAGCTGCTCACTTGCTCCAGGCTGCGCTCAGAGAGGTTCTCGGTTCACATGTTCAGCAGGCTGGTCAGCTCGTAAGTGAAGACCTCTGCCGTTTCGATTTTACTCATTTCTCTGCTTTAACTGCTGAAGAGTTGATTGAGGTTGAAGAAAAAGTTAACGAGATGATTCTCTCTGCGGTTGATGTTGTGTGTCAGGAAATGCCTATCGAAGAAGCAAAGAAACTCGGTGCTATGGCATTGTTCGGCGAGAAATATGGCGATGTTGTACGTGTCGTAAAAATGGGTGATTATTCACTTGAATTCTGTGGTGGTACACATGCATACAATACATCTGCTCTTGGTCTGTTCAAAATCCGTCAGGAAGGTTCAGTAGCCGCTGGTGTAAGAAGAATTGAGGCTGTTACAGGTAAGGGTGTTCTCGATTATCTCAATAAGATGATTAATGCTGTATTTGCTACATCCCAGATTCTCCATATCAACAACCCGAAAGAAATCGTTCAGGGTGCAGAGCGTGTTGCTCTTGAACTCAAGATGAAGAGCAAGGAGATTGACACACTTAAATCTCAGCTTGCTGTATCACAGATAGATACTCTTCTGAATAACGCTCCTGTAGTAGCTGATACAAAGGTTATCACAGGTATGTTTGTTGGTTCAACACCTGATATGCTCAAGACTATGTGTGATAAGATTACTGACAAGGTTGATGACTGTGTAGTAGTGCTTGCTGCTGTTAATGGTGAGAAGTTGACATTTGTTTGTGCTTGTTCAAAGTCTGCTATCAAAAAGGGACTCAAAGCAGGTGAAATCGTGAAGCGTGTCGCTCAGGTTGCCGGCGGTAACGGCGGTGGTAAACCTGATATGGCTATGGCTGGCGGTAAGAATGTAGAAAAAACTGACGAAGCTATCATTGCTGTACAGGGTATTGTAAAAGAATTACTTGGTGTTTAATTTTATGCTTTAAAAGAAATATCCTCGTTCGATTACGGACGGGGATATTTTTGTGTGAAATATAGATAAACAAAGTGCGATTTGAAGTGTTTAATTGTACGAAAATTTTGCATTTTTATTATTGACAATTCGTGATGCGTTTATTATAATACTAAATAGTGTTTTAGTATGCATTATTGCGTATTGGAGGGTTATTATGCTACTTTCATTAAAGGATATCTTCGTTAATGACGGCATGAAATCCGAGCACCAGTACAGCTTGTCTTTAGCTGATGTGGAGCTTGCGTCGGAATATCCATTCAAATCCGATGTCAGCGTTTATGCACTTGTTCAGAACAGGACAGGCCTTGTCACTATCGATATCGATGTCGAGTACGACTACTGTCGTCCGTGTGACAGATGCTTTGTTGAGGTTGAAAAACACATCAAAGAGCATTTTTCTCACCGACTCGTTGAATCGCTTGAGAGTGATGACAATGATGACTATATTGAAGCGACTGACTGCAAGTTGGATTTATCCGAGCTTGTTACAACAGACATTCTTTTGTCGCTACCGTCCAAGTATCTTTGCAAGGGAGACTGTCAAGGTCTCTGTCATAAATGTGGACATAATTTAAACCTGGGCGATTGCAGTTGTGATAAACGTGAGATAGACCCGCGACTTGAAGCACTTAAACAATTATTAGACTAACATATAATATTAAGAGGAGGTAGTCCCATGGCAGTACCAGCTAGAAAGACATCAAAAGCTAGAAGAGATAAGAGAAGAAACAACGTTTGGAAGCTTCCTGTTCCAGCTCTTTCAATTTGCCCTAACTGCGGCGAGTACAAGGCTCCACACAAAGTTTGTGGTAACTGTGGCATGTACAAAGGCAGACAGGTTATCGCTAAAGATGCTGAATAATTAAATCAAATGCCGAGGCTCTCAGCCTTCACAAAGTTGAACGCGAAACCGACCGACTGAGTTTGCTTTTGTAAACAAAGAAGGGCGAGAGAACGCGAGAACTTTTGAAGACCAACGCAGAGCTGCAAGGCGAGACGTAATAACAAAAGTATCAGGCGGCAGGAATACTGACCGCCCTTTTGTTTTATATGGGAGGTGTTTAGGATGTCGGTAAAAATTAACAGCATTGAGCCTCATAGTCATGCTTCACGCTGTGATATAAATGCAGGCGAGTACCTTGTATCAATCAATGGCAACGATATTATAGATGTACTTGACTATCGTTTTTATCAGTTTTCAAAGG
>JAZSHE010000175.1:0-1802 GCA_045533085.1 Ruminococcus sp. | reverse complement strand
ACGATGAACGCCAAATCAAAATTCACACTATTTTTTGATGTGTACTATGCGCTTGCGCAAAGCAAATCAAAAAACGCCTGATTTTTAATTTGCTTTCAACCTTCTTGTTGTATTATCTATCAAACAAAAACCACCCGACGTTCTACAACATCGGGTGGTTTTTCGTTCAACTCTATCTGATATACAATCTATTTCCTATATCAAGCAGCGCCGCACCTTCGCTTCACGCATTGTGCTTTCCGCCCTTGGATTCCAGCATTTTCTTCACAGATATATCAAAATCAGAGGTGATTTTCTGCGTTTTATTAAATTCGTCATATTCCGCCTCTGCCTTTTTATCGGCCTGCTTTTTGGAAATTTTGCCTTTATCACGGAGAATTTCATAACGGCGGAAGTTCAAAAACTCATTGACGCTTGCCTCAAATTCTTCCATTGTGAATGTGTTTTCACGCTCAATCAAGTCCTCGATATAATCGAAATAGCCGGTTACAGTTCTTTCAAGCTGACGAATCTGCTTTTCATCAAGATAATTCTTCGCAACCGTTACATCCGATTTCAGAATACGACCACTGGGAGCGTTTTTCCACGTTGTCAGCCCCATATTGTCTTTTTCACGGTCAGCAGATGTGTATATGATTTCTGCGGCAGTCTGTCCTGTGATAGCATAGTGGAACTTATTCTGCACCGTAGCATAAAAACGCTTGGTAACTTCTGCCTGATTGTCGTAGTCAATACTGCATTCCGCAAAAATATCCGTAATCTGCTGTCATATTCTGCGTTCGCTGGCGCGGATGGAGCGAACTCTCTCCAAGAGTTCACGGAAATAATCCTTGCCGAATACTGCCTCGCCCTGTTTCAGACGCTCATCGTCCATAGCAAAGCCTTTTATCATATATTCTTTCAGAACACCGGTCGCCCAGATGCGAAACTTTGTCGCCTGACGGGAATTGACACGATATCCGACAGAGATAATTGCGTCAAGGTTGTAAAATTTTACATCTTTTGTCTGTGTTTTGCCCTCTATCGCACCGTGCTGAGTGGTTATTTCCATTTTGGAAACAACCACTTTTTCATCAAGTTCGCCCTCTAAAAATATATTTTTCAAATGCTTGCTGATAGCCGGCGTATTCACCGCAAACAAATCAGCCATTGCTTTCTGTGTTACCCATATACTGTCATTCTGCAACACTGCATTTACTGCAACATCTGATTCGTCGGAATGATACAGCACATAGTGTATTTGCTTATTCATATCATTCATTACCAAACACCTCCATCAAACTGCCGTCAAGCTCCTTTACATTAGCTGATAGGCTCGTTTTCCGATTTTTCCAAATTTGTAAACACGCTTTTTCGGCAGCACGATTCGATATGCACATACCGAAACGATAAATTACATTTACATTATCCATTAAAGTAAAACGTGTACAATTACTCATTTTTGATTATACAACAAAATGGCTGTAAAATCAAGCCGAAGCAGCGCAAAGCATTGCGCAAAACAAAAGCAACAATCAAACGGCGATTTTTCGTTGATTGTTGCTTTTTTGCGCGTGTTCAACTCTATCTGATGTAAAGTCTGTTTCCTATATCAAGCAGTGCCAGGCAGAAATCAAGCTCGTGTGTCAATGTTGTCTGCAACGGGTCGCCCTCGCGGATACGCATAGTTCTTCTGATTTCTTTGGGTATAACAACTCTTCCGAGGTCGTCAATCCGTCTGACAATTCCTGTCGCTTTCATATATAAAATCTCCTTTTAATTTGTCGATATTTGAAAATCGTGATGTTAGTATCTGTAAATTA
>JAZSHE010000224.1:0-3589 GCA_045533085.1 Ruminococcus sp. | reverse complement strand
CTACACCGACAAAAACTCGAACCTCATTTCGTACGAGTTGTACAATAGCTGTGGTAGCAACAAAGGTTCAATTGACAGAATGAGGCACAACCTTGATCTTGCGATGAAAACCGAGCTTACCGACAGGCAGCGTGAGTGTATCGAGCTTTACTACTACAAAGATATGAAGGTGTATGAGATTGCGTCCTTGTTGTCGTTATCGCCATCAACGGTGAGCCGTCACTTAAAAGCTGCAAAAAGAAGACTTAAAAACGTATCAAAATATTGCTAAAAAACAGCTGACCTACTAATAAAAGTGGGTCAGCTGTTTTGTGCGTTGTTGGTTTACAGAGCGAAGTCCTCAGGGCTGTACTTTGGAAGTACGTTATGACCTTTTGGTTCGCGCATAAAGGGATTGTACTCAAATTTTCTGCATTTACCGTTTTTGAGCACCTTGTTAATTGTGCAGAACTGCACGCCATTGTGTATTTTTGAGTGAGCGCAATATTCACAGCTCACAGGAATGTTGTTGCCGAACAGCTTAACCTTTTTCATAATTCCTCCGAAAAGTTGCGTACTATACGTTAAGTATATCACGTTTATTTATCACTTGCAAGCATAAGATAAGTGTAGTATAATTTCAGTGTTTACGAGGTGATTTTATGACTATTGATTCAAAAACAATGACTCTCAACGAAAGTAAAGGAGTGCACTATCTCACATATAAAAGGCTGTCTGAAATCGATTTTATCAATCACGCTTTTTCAACGCGTCTTGGCGGTGTTTCGACTGGGATTTTCGAGAGTATGAACCTGTCCTTTGAGCACGATGATTTTGACAAAGTCACAGAAAACTACAAGCGTATGTGTGATACTTGTGGCTTCGATTTTGATACACTTGTGGCTTCTTCTCAGGACCACCACACCTTTGTGCGTGTTTGTACAAAAGAGAACTGTGGTGTTGGAATTTACAGAAAAAAGGATATACAAAGCGTTGATGCTCTGGTTACAAACGAAGAGGGAGTAACCCTTGTGACTTATTATGCTGATTGTACTCCGCTGTTTTTTGTTGATACAAAGAAAAAAGCTATCGGTCTTGCTCACGCAGGTTGGCGCGGTACAGTAGGTAGAATCGGTGCAGAAGTGGTCACAACTATGATTGAAAACTACGGTACTGACCCTGCTGATTTAGTGTGTGCAATCGGTCCTGCAATTTCAAAATGCTGTTACGAGGTTGATAAGGCCTGTGCTGACAACTTCTACGCACTTAAGCTTGATGACAGCGAATTTGTTTTCCCTAAAGATGACGGAAAATTTATGATAGATTTGCTTGAGTGCAATCGTCAGATTCTTTTAAGTGCAGGAGTGAAAGCGGATAATATCACGCTCTCTGACTTGTGCACAAAGTGCAACTGCGATTTGCTGTGGAGCCATCGTGCTACAAACGGCAAGCGCGGAACAATGTCTGCGTTTATGACTTTGAAATAAATTTGAAATAAAAAAGTGAGGTTTTTATACCTCACTTTTATTTATTCTCTGATTAAGTCTATTCCTTGTTGTAACACTTCTTTTGAAAGTGCACCGACAGCGTAGGTTACAACATCACCGTTTTTGTCAATGAAAATTGTCATCGGCAACGATGAAGCACCATACGCGTATGCTGCTTCGCCGTAGATGTCATACAGCACAGGAAATGTGTAACCCTCGTCTTTGATGAGCTTTTCAGCGTCACTTTGTGAGTCACCGGTAGTCATATTTACCATCAGAAACTGGATGTCCTCGTTTTCTTTGTATGCTTCTTCGAAGTACGGCATTTCCAGCTTGCATGGTGAACACCAGCTTGCCCATAAATTCAGCACGATAGGTTTGCCGAAGTAGCTCGAAAGTGTGACATCGCTGCTGTTCTGGTTTTCAGCAGTAAAGCTAGGAGCAGAATAGTCTGTGTCATCGCCTTTTTTATCTTTAGAGTCGCTTTGGGAACTGCCGTTGTCCGAAATGCTACTTGGTGCATACTCATCTTTCAAAGCGTTGTATGTTATGAATGCTCCAATGAATACTGCTATTGCGATAACTATTATGATACAAATAGTGGTTTTGTTTTTCATATTACACCTCACGCTAAAATTGCTACAAATTTTGTGAGCAGTCCGCTCATCATCAGTACGCCTACTGCAACGAGTATTATTCCACAGATTACGTTGATAACTCTGTAGTTTTTCTTGATGAAATCAAAGGCCGTTTTGAGCTTGTCAATCAGTATCGCGCTGAATACAAACGGGATTCCAAGTCCCAACGAATAACAAAGGAGCATTAGTGTTCCTTTCAGTACCTGACCTTGCTGTGAAGCCAGCATCAGAGCCGAACCAAGAAAAGCTCCGACACATGGTGTCCAGCCGACGGAAAACACAACACCGAATATAAGTGAGCTGGAAAATCCGAGGTTATCTGTCTTAGTGTTTGAGCTCATACCTTTGAATAAATTCAGCTTAAAAACTCCGAGAAAATTCAATCCAAAGAAAACAACTACAAGACCTGTGACGATATTGACAGTAACCTGATATTTTGTGAGCAGACTTCCGACACTACCCGCAAGTGCTCCCATCATAACAAATACAACTGTGAATCCGAGCACAAATCCCAACGCGTTTTTGAGTGTTTTTCTGGTGTCACGCTCACTGCCACCCGCAAAATACGATACATATACAGGTAACATTGGTAACAAACACGGTGAAATAAAGGTTATTATACCTTCTAAAAATGCGATAAAGTATTGCATAGAAAATCTCCTTTTGTTCTATGTATAAAATATACCTTTAAATAACTTAACTTGTCAAGACGATACTGTTTGCTTATAATGTAAATATCAAGAAGGGGACGTGTGATTATGCGTATAACTGTTTTAGCTGAAAATGTGTCCGATAATCCAAAGCTTGATTTTGAGCACGGGTTGTCGCTTTATATCGAGACAAAAAAGTACAAGCTGTTGTTTGATATGGGACAGAGTGAACTTTTTTACGAAAATGCGAAGAAGCTTAATATAGATTTGTCCGATGTGGACATAGCTGTGCTGTCACACGGTCACTATGACCATGGTGGAGGACTCGAAAAATTTCTTGAGATTAACAGCAAAGCACGGGTGTATCTTAGTGAGTATGCCTTTAAGCCACACTATAATGGCGAAAAATACATTGGTCTTGATGTATCGCTCAAAGACAGCGACCGCATCGTGTTTGTTGCTGATGAGTTTAAAATCGATAACAATCTAACACTTTTCAGCTGTAACAAAGAGTCAGTGAACTGGAACATAAACAGCGGTGGACTGAGTGTAGCGGAAAACGGAGAAAAAATTCCTGACCCGTTTTTACATGAACAGTATCTGCTAATAGAAGAAAATGGCAAAAAGATTTTAATCAGCGGATGCTCGCACAAAGGAATTCTCAATATCACTGAGCGTTTTAACGCGGACGTTATTGTAGGCGGTTTTCATACTTCGAAGTGTGAGAGGATTGATGTGGAAGAGTTGGCGTTGGCACTGAATGAGTGTGATACGATGTTTTATACCTGTCATTGTACAGGCTATGAACAATTTGAAATTATGAAACAAACAATGG
>JAZSHE010000044.1:0-7144 GCA_045533085.1 Ruminococcus sp. | reverse complement strand
GTTTCCGCAGATTCTATGCAGATTTACAAAGGTATGGACATCGCAACTGCTAAACCAACACAAGAGGAAAAACAAGGAATTCCACATCATCTGATGGATTTTCTTGACATCGATAAAACATATTCAGTTGCACAATACTGTGATGATGCGAGAAGTATTATTTGTGATATACATAACAGAGGAAAAATTCCTGTTCTTGTTGGTGGAACGGGGTTGTACGTTGATTCTCTGATTGATAATATTTCGTTTGTTGAATCAGATTCTGATGATAAAATCAGAGAACGATTGAGTGAAGAACTTAACACTTTCGGTGTTGATTATCTTCTCTCAAAAT
Source organism: Ruminococcus sp. (assembly GCA_045533085.1). Lineage (GTDB taxonomy): Bacteria > Bacillota > Clostridia > Oscillospirales > Acutalibacteraceae > Ruminococcoides. The sequence continues at coordinate 6,810 of JAZSHE010000044.1, read as the reverse complement.
TAAGAGAATTCGACCCGGATTCAGCATTAAAATTGGAAGAAACCCGTAACCCTAAACGTATTATCAGAGCTATTGAAGTGTATGAAACGACAGGAATAACTATGTCGCAACATAATGCGAATTCCCGCACAAAAGATACTCTTTATAAAGTTGTGAAAATCGGACTTACAGCTACTGACCGCCAGTTTTTATATAACAGAATCAATGATAGAGTTGATGTTATGGTAGCAAACGGACTAATTGAAGAGGCCCGTGAAAATTTCGATATAAAACACAGTTGTACATCAGCTAAAGCAATCGGGCACAAGGAGCTTGAGCCTTATTTTAAGGGAGAAGCTGAGCTTGAAGCTTGTATTGAGAATTTGAAAATGCAAACCAGAAGATACGCTAAACGTCAGCTGACATGGTTTAGGAGAGATGAAAATATTGTCTGGTTTGATATAGATGTTTTGTCCAAGGAAGAATTGATTGATAAATCGACAGAACTTGTTAAGAAGGTATTATTTGATGAAACATAATCAAAAACATTCTGAAAAAAGTAATAATAAGAGAACTTCAGAACAGCGTACTGCTGCAAGAAAACTGACTTCCAGAATTTTTGTTGGTGTATCTGTTGCTTTGGTGCTTATTTTTATTGTATTTATTTTTGTTACTACTAATTTTATGGGTAGCGACAGTATTGTTACTGAAACTGCATATAAAACAACCGTTTCAGATTCTATCAGCACAACAGGATTTGTTATCAGGGATGAAGAATATATCAATAACACTTCGGATGGCGTGATGGTGTATCAGGTTTCAGAGGGTGACAAAGTTACCGCTAATGGTACAATCGCTACTATATATAAAAATGAGTCAGACGCTCTCAATTTCCAGCGTATGTGTGAAATCAACGACGAGATTACTGAACTAAAAACACTCAACAATATCAGTAATTCCGTAAATGTCGGACTTGATTCTGTTAACAATCAGCTTGATTCCAAGATGTCTGAGTTTATTAAATGCGTGAATAAACGTGAGTTTAATAAAATAGCACCTATCGAGAGTGATTTGTTAAACGCGATATATCGTAAGCAGATTATCACTGGTGACCAGAAGAATTTTGATAGTAACATAGCTAAGCTTGAGGAGGAAAAAGCTTCTCTTGAGAGTAGCACAGGTTCAAGTATCGGTGAAATTACAACACCTGATTCTGGTTATTTTTCATCATCAATCGATGGATATGAGAAGACTTTTTCTGTTGATGATCTTAAAGAGCTGGCATATTCTGATATTAAAGATGTTGAACCTGAAAAAGTTAACGAAGCTAATTACGTAGGAAAAATCATTAAAGGTGTTAATTGGTACCTTGCGTGTCCTGTTACTCAGGAGCAGGCTGTTGCTATAAACCACAACAGTTCAAGCGTTGGTGTAAGGATACCTTATGCAACTACTGAGCTTATTCCTGCGAAAGTTATTTCAGTTAATCAGTTTTCTGATGAGGATATGGCGTTGGTTATCTTGCAGTGTAATTATATGAGCACAGCATTGTCACAGATAAGAAATGAAGCTGTTGAAATTGAGCTTAATACTTACGAGGGTATTAAAGTCAGCAAAAAAGCATTACACGACGATTATGTAACAAAAATTACATACGATGCTGATGGTAAAGAGAGTGAGACCGAATTGAAAGTTCAGGGTGTTTATGTTAAGTACGGAAGACAGCTGAATTTCAAACAGGTTTACATTATTTATTCGGATGAGGATTATGTAATCTGTAGTGACAATCCTGGAAGCGACGTTCTTGTTAATGGTTCAACGATTGCGCTGTATGATGAAGTAGTTGTAGAAGGAGATGATTTGTACGATGGCAAGCTCATTGAATGATGTTGAGTATAATTATAAAAATATCTGTGATAATATAGCTCGAGCAGCTCAAAGGTGTGGCAAAGCTCCATCAGATATTACATTGTTGGCTGCAACAAAGACAGTTGATCCGATAACTATAAATCACGCGATTTCTCTCGGTCTTGACCATATCGGAGAAAACAGAGTCCAGGAACTGCTTTCTAAATATGATGACTATAATCTTGATAAATGTGAGCTTCAGTTTATCGGACATCTTCAGTCTAACAAGGTACGTCAAATTGTTGATAAAGTTAGTTTGATTCAGTCTGTTGATTCTTTGAAACTCGCTTCTGAAATTTCGCGTCAGGCTGTTTTAAAAGGCAGAGATATGAATATTCTTGTTGAAGTGAACATCGGCAAAGAGGAAAACAAGTCAGGAGTAATGCCTGAAATGCTTGAAGATTTGCTGTATCAAATTAAGGATTTTCCTGCTATTCACATCAAAGGATTGATGGCGATACCGCCAATTTGTGAAAATTCACAGAAAATTTGTAAATATTTTGATAATATGCATAAAATGTTTATTGACATAACAAGCAAAAAAATAGATAATATATCTATGGATATACTCTCAATGGGTATGTCTGATGATTATGAAGATGCAATTTTATGCGGTTCCAATATGGTCAGAGTTGGCTCTGCCTTGTTTGGTGCCAGAAATTATAATATTTAACCGGAGGTAATATAGATGGCTGGTTTTGTAGATAAGTTTAAGCGTATGTGGGATGCTCCTGATGATGAGTATGAGTACGATGAATACGGATACGATGAACAGGATGAAGAAGAGGAAGAACCATCCCGCAGCCGTAGTAGCAGAAAATTTGACGATTATGATGATTACGGTGATCAGCCTGTAAGAGAGCATAGTCGTAAAAGTAAGGTTGTTAATATCAGCACTACTGCTAAGTTACAGGTTGCACTTTTTAAACCTGAGAAATTTGGCGAAGAAACACGCACTATTGCTGATGAGCTTGTAAAAACACACACTGTAGTTCTTAATCTTGAACACACTAATAAAGATATGGCAAGACGTATTATTGACTTTCTAAGCGGTGTTGCTTATGCTAATCGTGGCAAGATAAAGAAAGTTTCTGCTAATACCTTTATCATCATTCCAAACAACGTTGACCTTACAGGTGATGATTTACTTGATGAACTTGAGCACAATGGTCTTTATTTCTGATTTTGATGCGTAGCGAAAGTTTGTATGAGGACAAGTTGATTGTCAAGAAAGCTTATGACACGATTGAGCAGTCACAGAAATACTGCTCACCATGTTTTTATGGCTTTCTGAATGAACACGAATCTCAGATAATCAAAGATAACATTTTTAGTCTTGAAAATTGTATGTTTTTTGGAGGATACGAAGAGGCTACACGAGTATTTTTCGGAGCTAACGTAAGCGATAAATCGCTGTTTCCTATAGAGGCCTTGAAATTCTCATTTAAGAAAGAATATGATTTATCTCACCGCGATTTTCTTGGTAGCTTTATGGCTCTTGGAATTGAGCGCTCTACTATCGGAGACATTCTTGTGTTTGATGATTATGCTACAGTGTTTGTTAAATCAGATTTATCCGAGTACATCAAAAATGAAGTCAGAAAAATCGGCAGGGTAGGAGTCAGGGTTGAGTATCAGGATATGTCGGATATTCATTATGTCAATGAATACGACGAGTTGTCGTTAACAGTATCGTCATTGAGACTTGATGTAATCGTTTCAGCTTTGACATCTTTTTCGAGAGAAAAATCTCAGACTTGTATAAAATCTGATCTTGTCCGAGTCAACCATAAAATCGAAAATAATGTTTCGAAAAACTTGTGTGTTGGTGATGTTATCACGATACGAAAATTTGGTAAATTTGTGTTTACTGAGGAAAGAGGTTTATCTAAGAAGGGGAAACTCAGAATCTCAGTAAATCATTTTAGATAGGAGTGCATATATATGCTTACAATTGAAGAAATCAAGAACATAGCATTCAGAAAGTCAGGTATGGGCGGATATCGTCCTGACGATGTAGATGAGTTTATCGATGATGTTATCGAGACTTTTGAGCAGATGAAAGCTGAAAAAGCTGATCTTCTCAGAAAGATGGATATACTCGCTACAAAAATCGAGCAGTATAGAAGTGATGAGGAGACAGTCAGAAATGCACTTCTCTCTTCACAGAAGGTTTCAGATCAGGCTTTAAAAGAAGCTAAGGATAAGGCTACATATATCATCAAAGCTGCAGAAAAGAAATCAAGAAAGATTTTAACTGAAGCTGAGATGGCTACTGAGCGCGAGAAGGATAAGTACGAAGCTGTTTTAGCTGAGACTGCTAAGCTCAGAAAAGAAATGATTTCAATGTACAAAAAGCATCTTGCTTTACTTGATGAGTTCCCAACAGAGGCTGATGTTCAGGCTAGACGTGACCAGCTTGACGAAAAGTATCCTTTTGAGCCAGTTGAAGAAATCATCAATTCCGAAGACTTTGATGTTGAGGAAGAAATGGTAAAAGCTGCAGATAAACCTGCGGCTCAGCCTGCAAAGACTGAAGCTAAACATGAGCATAAGAGCGACAAGTTTGATGAGCTTAAGTTTGGCGATAACTACGACGTAGAATAATTTTTTTGGAGTGTATAGAAATGTCCCAGGATTACAACTGCACGCTTAATCTGCCAAAAACAGATTTCCCTATGCGTGCCGGATTACCACAGTCAGAGCCTGTTACTTTAGAAAAATGGCTTGCTGACAAGGTATATGAAAAATTAATGGAGAAAAACGAAGGTAAGCCACTGTACGTGTTACACGATGGCCCTCCGTATGCTAATGGTAATATTCACCTTGGCACAGCTTTAAACAAAGTTTTAAAAGATATCATTGTAAGATACAAGAATATGGCTGGCTTCAAGGCTCCTTTTGTACCAGGTTGGGATACTCATGGTCTTCCAACTGAGCTTAAGGCAAGAGCAAAAGCTGGTGTTGGTAACTCTACAACAATTTCTGATGTTGAGTTGCGTAAAATCTGCCGTGAGTTCGCTCTTTCATATCTTGATGATCAGCGCAACCAGTTCAAGAGACTCGGTTGTGTCGGTGAATGGGATAATCCATACATCACTTTGATTCCGGAATTTGAGGCGACTCAGATTGAGGTTTTTGCTGAGATGGCTTGCAAAGGATATATCTACAAGGGCTTAAAGCCTGTTTACTGGTGTCCTGAGTGTAGAACAGCTCTTGCAGAAGCTGAGATCGAGTATGCTGAGGACCCATGTCATTCGATTTACGTTAAGTTTAACGTAACTGATGACCTCGGTAAGCTTTCAGCATTAGGTGTTGACCCATCTAAGTGTTATTTTGTTATCTGGACAACTACAACATGGACATTGCCTGCTAACGTGGCAATTTGTGTTGGTCCTGATTTTGAATATTCAATCATTAAAGCTAACGATGAGTTCTATGTTATGGCTACTGAACTGTACAAAGGAGCTTTTGAGGCTGCTGGTATTACAGATTATGAAGTAGTTGCTACTTGCAAGGGTGCTGACCTTGAGTATATCAAGACAGCTCATCCTTTCATTGACAGAACTTCGCTTGTTATTGTTGGTGACCATGTAACTTTGGAGAGTGGTACAGGTTGTGTACATACAGCTCCTGGTCATGGTGTAGAGGACTTTGAGGTTTGTAAAAATTACAAAGAACTCCCAATCGTTGTCCCTGTTGATGCTGACGGTAAACTCACTGAGGAAGCTGGCCAGTTTGCAGGATTATCAACTGATGAGGCTAACAAGCCGATCGCTATGCATCTTGAAGAAACAGGCGCATTGTTTGCACTTGCTAAAATTATCCACCAGTACCCACACTGTTGGAGATGCAAGAAACCTGTTATTTTCAGAGCAACAGATCAGTGGTTCTGCTCTGTTGATGATTTCAAAGATGATGCGTGCGAGGCTATCAAGACTGTCGAGTGGATTCCAAAATGGGGTCAGGACAGAATTACTTCTATGGTAAGAGAGCGTAAAGACTGGTGTATTTCACGTCAGCGTAAGTGGGGCGTTCCAATTCCGATCTTCTTCTGTAAAGAATGTGGCGAGCCACACATCGACAAGGATGCTATGCAGGCTGTTGCTGACATCTTCAGAGTAAAGGGCTCAGACGCCTGGTATGAGATGGATGCTTCTGAGTTCTTACCAGAAGGTACAAAGTGTAGTAAGTGCGGTTGCACTGAATTTGATAAAGAAAAAGACATCATGGACGTATGGTTTGACAGTGGTTCATCTCATGCGGCTGTATGTAAGGCTAGAGATTACCTCAAGTGGCCTGCTGACCTCTACTTAGAGGGTGCTGACCAGTACAGAGGCTGGTTCCAGTCATCGCTTTTAACTGCTGTAGCTACATCAGGTACAGCTCCGTATAAAGCTGTACTCACTCATGGTTGGGTAGTTGACGGTGAAGGCAGAAAGATGAGTAAGTCTCTTGGCAACGGCATTGATCCTCTTGAAATGGCGGATAAGTTCGGCGCTGATGCGCTGCGCTTCAACCTCATCACCGGCAACAGCCCCGGAAATGATATGCGCTTCTACGTGGAGAAGTGTGAGGCCATGCGCAACTTTGCCAACAAGATCTGGAACGCCACCCGCTTCCTCATGATGAACCTGACCATCGACAGCTGCAAGCTGCCCGGGAAGCTGGAGCTGGAGGACAAGTGGATCCTGTCCAAGCTCAACACCACCATCAAGGAAGTCACCGAGAACATGGAGAAGTACGAGCTGGGCGTTGCCAGCGCCAAGGTGTACGACTTCATCTGGGATTCCTACTGCGACTGGTATATCGAGCTGACCAAGACCCGTCTGCAGGGCGACGATGAGGACTCCAAGACCCGCGCCCAGCAGGTGCTGTGCTATGTTCTGACCGAAACCCTCAAGCTGCTGCATCCCTTCATGC
>JAZSHE010000216.1:0-6535 GCA_045533085.1 Ruminococcus sp. | reverse complement strand
TACTCAACAACCGTTCAGTTGAAATGGCAAAGAAATATAATATCGAGCTCGAAGTATTATCAAGCCTGACACAGAAGCCGGGCACCATCGTAAAGGAGAGACCAAAAATGGAAAAAATGCTTATTAGCGGCGTAGCTAAAGATACAAACGTAGCAAGAATCTCAGTAACATGCATCCCTGACAAGCCAGGCCTTGCATTCAAAATGTTCTCAAAGCTTTCAGCAAGAGATATCAACGTAGATATTATCTTACAGTCAATCGGCAGAGATGGTACAAAGGATATCACATTCACAGTACCAAAGGATAAGGGCACTGAGGCTCTCGAGATCGTTGAGAAATTTGCAGCAGACAACGGAACAGGTGCTGTTCATTACGATGATAAAATCGCTAAGATTTCTATCGTTGGTGCTGGTATGGAGACACACGCTGGTGTTGCTTCTACAATGTTTGAAGCTCTTTATGACAGACAGATTAACATTCAGATGATTTCTACATCAGAAATTAAGGTTTCTGTTCTTATCGACAAGCGTGACGCTGACCTCGCGGTTGAGGCTATTCATGATAAGTTCTTCCCAGAGAACGACTAATTTATAACGCATATATAATATGTATAGTGAAAGGCGATGCAGAGATGCGTCGCCTTTTGTTGTGTATAGAAAGAGGAAACAGGGGATAAACATTACGAAAAAACGGTAAGTTTTATCAAGCTTTGAAACGATAAGATAACTATCTGTTTGTTTAATATGCACAAATTTTATATGTTGGATTTACGTTTTTGCACAAAGGTGTAAAACTTGCAAAAAACACCCCGAAATTGACTGAAAATTGCCTCAAAATAGCACGATAAATAAAAACCCTTGCCTTTACTTTTTTTGTGATTTCCTTTAATTCCTAGACAATATATACAAACGTGTTGATTATAATTTGTTGAAAATACCCACAAAAAAACAGTGGTTTAGTTTTCTTGTACATATTAAATTTACTCTTATTGGCAATTTGTACAAATGGAAGGGGGGAAGTTTATAGCTTTTGTTGATTGAGGTTTTTTGGCTTTTCAAGTACAATATAAATCGTAAGAATTATACTTCAAGGAGGATATTACAATGCAAATCAAAAAGCACGCTTTCAAATGTGTAGCTTGTCTTTTCATGGCACTCGTTTTGGTTTTCGGTATGATGGTTGCTACTTCAGCTTTTGATGCTGACGTTGCTGGCGTTTCTGCTGACAACGATGTTGCAACTACTGGTATCAGTGGTTCTGTTTACTTCAAAAACACTGCTGGTTGGTCTACTGTTAACGCTTACGTGTGGGTTAACGGCACAACAACTTCGGTTCAGGCTTGGCCTGGTGCTGCTATGACACTCGTAAAAGACAATGTTTACAAGTGCGACATTTCAGGTGATTACAACATGATCATCTTCTCAAACAATGGCGGTAATCAGACTAGCGACCTTTCAATTCCAGCGGCTGGTCAGATTTACGACTATTCAACAGGTCAGTGGAGTTCTTATACAGATGATCCAAACCCAACTCCAACTACACCAACTACAACTCCAACAACTCCTACACCAACACCTGGTGATAAGGTTATTTACTGTGAGAACGCAGCAGGCTGGAGCACAGTGACTATCTATATGTGGAGCGGTACAGGTTCATCAAATAACGGTGGTTGGCCTGGCGTTTCTATGCAAAACATTGGTGACAACATCTGGCAGTACAACGTAACAGGTGACTGGAACAATGTTATCTTCTCAAACAATGGTGGCGGCCAGTCAGCTGACCTTACAGTTCCTGGTAGTGGATACATCTACAACAACTCAACAGGTGAGTGGAAAATATACGACACATCACCTATCAGAGTTTCTACTTACGGCACTGACATTGAGGATACAATCTACAAGGGTTCAGACGTTGTTCTCACAACAGACGCTACAAGCTCTAAGGGCGACGTTTACTATAAGTTCTCTGTAACAGCTAATGGTAAAACAACTGTTCTTTCTGATTTCACAGCAAAGAAGACTTGTTTATGGACACCAGCTGCTGCAGGTACATACACAATCACATTTGATTACAAAGACACTGCTGGCAACGAGAACCAGAGAACAACTACAGTAACTGTAAGCGATGACGCTGGTATTGAAGCTCCAATTTTAAAGGGCATCTCTCCAAAGCCAGGTCAGGTTAAGAAGGGTTCTGCTATCACTTTCACAGCTAATGCTGCCGGTGGTAAAGTAGGCACAAACCTCCTCTTCTATAAGTTTACTGTAAAAGATGCTAACGGTCTTGTTGTGAACGTACCTTACTACACAAAGGGCACAACTCACAGCTTTACACCAACAGCTCTTGGTACATACACTGTTACAGTTTCTGTACAGAACTCAAACAATGACATCATCGAGCGTACATTCACATACTCAAGTGTTGTTAATGTTGTTGACGATCCAGAGCCAACTCTTCCAACAGATCCAACAACAGGTGATTCAGACCTCAGAGGTGACGCTGATACAGATGGTAACGTAACAATTATGGACGCTACAACAATTCAGCTCCATCTTGCTCAGCTTGCTACAAAGATCAATCTTGACAACGCTGACGCTGACTTGAACGGCGATGTTAACATCATGGATGCAACAACTATCCAGTTGTATCTTGCAAATCTGGTTAAATGGTAAAGGAGGTAACATAAATGAATACTGTTAAAAGAATTGCGGCAGTAGTGCTCGCACTCATTATGGTTGTATCCGTTGCTGTTATCTCTGCATCTGCTACACAGGCAGACGTTGCTGATACATCAGCAGGCGGTATCACAATTCACGTTGAATCAACAAACGGTGTTCCATACGTTTACTATTGGAACGCATTACCAACAGACCTTTCAACAGCATATCCAGGTGTTAAGATGACAAAGGAAAATGCTACAGGCGGTAACTGGTATACATATTCTTTCCCAACTGCTACAAAGATTAACCTTCTCTTCACAGATGGTTCAAAGACACTTGATGGTCAGATTTCAGACGAAACATCAGTTAGTGAAGCTGGCGACTGGTGGTACAAGGATGGCAAATGGAGAAAGTACAATTCATACGAACACACATACGAGCGTGAGGATCTCAGAGAAGATTCAATCTACTTCGTCATCACAACTCGTTTCTATGATGGTAACACAGGTAACAACGTACACTGCTGGGACGATAAACAGGCTAACAACCCTGACTCTGACCCTGCATGGCGTGGTGACTTCCAGGGTCTTATCGACAAGCTCGACTACATCAAGGCTCTCGGCTTCAGCGCAATCTGGGTTACTCCTGTTGTAACAAATGCTTCTGGTTATGACTACCACGGCTATCACTCATTCGATATGACTACAGTTGACGTTCGTTATGAGAGCAAGGGTGCTACATTCGAAGATCTCATCGCAGCTGTTCACGCTAAAGATATGAAACTTGTTCAGGACGTTGTATGGAACCATACAGGTAACTTTGGTGATCCATTCCTCGCTCCAATGTTCGAGAAGGAATATAAGACAGTTCAGGATCTTGGCGACGCAAGCTGTATGAAGGTTATTGAAGGTGGCTTACTCGATAAGGCTTATCCAAACTATGAAAACCTCCAGCCAGGCGACCAGTTCCAGGCTCGTCTTGACGTAATGAAGGGTCATAAGTCAGGCCAGGCTATGAACAAAAATGAGTACTACCACAGAGAGACTGGTATGGGTTACGAGTCTCCAATTGAGCAGCAGGGCTCAATGGCTGGCGACTGCGTTGATATCAACACAGAGAACAATGTGGTTGCTAACTACATCACAGACACATATCTTGAATACGCTGAAATGGGCGTTGACGCATTCCGTCTTGATACAGAAAAGCACATCAACCGTTGGACACTCAACAGTGCTTACTTCCCTAAGTTCAACCACCTCCTCTCAATCAAGACAGGCGGTAAAGAGAACTTCCACATCTTCGGTGAGGTTTGCTCACGTGTAAGAGAGACTTGGAACCACAACATTCCATCTTCTTCACCTGCATTCTTCTCTTGGATGGAGACAGACAGTGCTTGGATTGGCAACTGGAACACAACTGATCCAACTGCTAACATCGAGCCATCTAAGGCTCACTACGAGCGCTACAACAACCCATCAGGCGCTCCTACATCTAACAACGCATTCCTCAACGGTATTTCTTACCATACACCAGACTACTCAAAGGCTAATGGTACATCTGTAATCGACTTTACAATGCACTGGAACTTCGAGAATGCTCACAACGCTTATGGCGCAGGTCTTGCTGAAGACCAGTACATGAATGACTCAACATGGAACGTAATGTACGTTGACTCACACGACTACGGCCCAGATGGTATGGAGAAAACTCGTTACAGCCTTGGTACACAGGCTTGGGCTGAAAACCTCAACCTCATCTTCACATTCCGTGGTATCCCATGTCTTTACTACGGTTCTGAGATCGAGTTTGCTAAGGATCTTCCAATTGACGTTGGTCCAAACGCTCCTCTTGCTAAGACAGGTCGTGCATACTTTGGTGATAACATCACAGGTACTGTTAACGCTACTGACTTCACACAGTACACAGCTTCAGGTAAGGTAGCTGAGACTCTTAACTACCCACTCGCTAAGCACATCCAGAAGCTCAACGCTATCCGTAGAGCTGTTCCTGCTCTCCAGAAGGGTCAGTACACAAATTCAGGTAACTATGTATCAGGTAACATGGCTTACATTAGAAGATACACAGGTCCTGATTCAAACGGTAAGAACATCGACTCACTCGCACTCGTTGCTATCACAGATGGTGCTACATTCAAGAACATTCCAAACGGTAAGTACATCGACGCTGTTTCAGGTGATGTTAAGAACGTAACAAATGGCACCCTTTCTGTAAGCGTAAGCGGTAAGGGTGACATGGCAGTTTATGTATGCTGTGCTTCAGGCTTCCAGGGCATCTCAGGTGCTGTAGGCCCATCAGGCCAGACATACTTAAAGTAATAAACTAACATACCTTCACTTAATCTTAAGTGACCCTGAAAATCCCTCGGCAATTTGTCGGGGGATTTTTGTGTATCAAAAGAATTGAAAAGAAGATTTGTGCTATATTTGTCCAACAGGATATGAGGAAAATAACTTTTTATACAGATGCTCAGTTGCAACAATAAATCACGACTTTTCGAGTGCTCACATAATATATATGTTATTTTTGTGTTGTTGATTGTCATTATTTGATTTGTGGAGGATTTATATTGCAATCCTAGACATTTTGTTATACAATATTATTGTCAGTTAGAGTGCTTGTGCACTCATCAAAAATTTTATTTAGGAGAAATGAACATGAAAAAACTCTCAAAAAGAGTACTCAGCTTGGTATTATCAATCCTGATGTTAGCAAGCATGTGTACAGTAGTGATCACAGCTAACGCTGCTGATGGCATTACAGTTTATTTAAGAGCTGGTGCTTCTTACGGAATGCCAAATGCTTATTACTGGCCAAAGGGCGGTAACGGTCCAGTTGCTTGGCCTGGCACTGCCATGACTAGTGAAGGTGATGGCATCTATTCAATCAACGTACCTGCTGGTAACGACTGCATTATTTTTAACAATGGCAGTTCACAGACTAAAGACCTTGATATCCCAGGTAACAACTACCTCTATGATATCAATACAGGCAGCTGGGAGGAGTACATTGTTGGTCCTAAGGCTCCTTCTGTAGAAGTATCAAAGAAGGATGGTTCTTCCTTCAAGGGCGATACTGTTGATGTTGTTATCACAGTAAAGGAAGCTGATTCTGCTTCTTATAGCATTGATGGCGGTGCTTCAAAGTCATTTGTTGGTTCTGCTACTGTAACAATGGGTACTGGTGTTGCTTTCAACTCAACAACAACTCTTACAGTTACTGCTACAAACGCTAATGGCACAACTACAAAAACATACACATACACAAAGAAAGAAGCTGCTGCAAATGACGGCAACGACGGTTCAACTGCTCCTGCACTTGACGGTTACTTTGCGACTAACCCTGAGGGTCAGGTTGGTAAGCAGGCTTCTATCACAATCGATGGTTCTATCTCTGACTGGGATAGCTCAATGCTTATCGCACAGGGCGTAGCTAATGACGACCCTCGTGTATATCGTCCAAACTCAATGTACGAAATCGGTATGGATGACTATGCTCTCTATGCTGCATGGGATAACAATAACCTTTACCTTATGTGGGAGATGGCTAATGTTCAGGATGCTATTGCACCACTTGATACATATCCAATTTCTCAGGGTAACCACTGGATTAACAATATGCCAGTATTCCTTTATATCAGCACTGACCCATCTATCGAGGGTGATGGCACTGTAACTTCTGGTGCTACTGTTTGGGATACAGGAATCACATTTGACGCACACGTAGATACTGTTGTTGCTTTCTCAACAAATGGTTCAAATGGTCCATTTGTATATAAGGCAAATGATGACGGTAAGATCGTTTACAACGAGACACGTCAGTCTGCAATCAAACTGATGTGGGGTAACGAGACCATT
>JAZSHE010000105.1:0-2532 GCA_045533085.1 Ruminococcus sp. | reverse complement strand
ATCGTCAACATACTCGTCTGTGTGGTCTAAGATATAGCACTTTGAAGCGCCTGTAGCGATAGCCTTTTCCTCTAAGCCCTCAAGCTCGTCAGCCTGACCAACGTTACCTGAAACAGCAACTACTTCACAGTTGTTGTAATTCTCTTTGAGCCAAGGAATAATGATAGATGTATCAAGACCGCCAGAATAAGCGAGTACTACCTTTTTGATGTTTTCTTTGTTAATTGGTTTCATAGATATTCAGCCTCCGTGCATAAATATGCAGTAATTTTATTAAGTATGCATATATTATAGTAAGTTTATGCATAAATGTCAATAGAATTCTTCATATTTATTCAAAATAACCTTGAAAACCGATATATCTTCCCACAATATAGTCAATTTAACAAATTTATGCTGCATAAATTTTCATAGTATGCACTATTTCTGCATAAACCATGAATCAACCTGTCATTACGATATGCAAAACGCACAACTCACATGGTCACTTTACACATATATCCACTTGAATTATGCATAGATATACTGTATAATATGAATACAGTATCTGACACAAAGATTACTCTGACTGAAAGATGCGGCATATATACTAAGATAACACCTTACATAGGTGTATTCTGCTTTACCCGCCGTGTCTTTGTGCACGGCGTTTTTTTATTATAAAAATCGGAGGTAAGTATGGACAAACGAGTAGCTGTTATGAGCATTATTGTCGAAAATAACGATTCCGTCGAAACGCTGAACTCTCTGCTTCACAGTTCAAGCGAGTTCATTATCGGCAGAATAGGTATTCCATATCGCGAAAAAGGTATTTCTGTCATCAGTGTTATTATCGACGCACCACAAAATATCATCGCAGGCCTGAGCGGAAAAATCGGAAATATAAGCGGTGTTACTGTCAAAACCGCTTACTCGAATGTGGTTACAAATGAATAAGATATTATCTCTGATAGAAAAACTGAAAAACACCCGCTCGTTATCTCTTTGCGAATATGAATACCTCATAGAAAATAGAAACATTGAAGCCACAGAGCTTCTCAAAAAATACGCAATAGCAGCTCGCAAAAAGTATTACGATAACAAAGTCTTCGTGCGCGGACTCATTGAAGTTAGTAATATATGCAAGAACGATTGCTACTACTGCGGTATAAGAAAAAGCAATTCTAACTGTGAACGCTATCGTCTGACAAAAGACGAAATATTAGAATGTTGCCGCGACGGGTACGAGCTCGGCTTTCGAACCTTTGTATTACAAGGCGGCGAAGACGGCACATTCACAGACGAATGGCTGTACGACCTCTTAAAGGCTATTAAAGAAAGATACTCTGACTGTGCTGTTACGCTGTCACTTGGCGAACGCTCAAGAGAAAGCTATCAAAAACTTTTCGACTTTGGTGCTGACCGCTATTTACTCAGACACGAAACAGCCGACGAGTTTCACTACTCAAAACTTCACCCTGATAACCTCACACTCTCTGAACGCATACGCTGTCTTTGCGATTTAAAAGAAATCGGTTTTCAGATTGGTTGCGGATTCATGGTCGGCTCACCATACCAAACAGTAAAAAACATCGCTCAGGATTTAAAATTCATCGAAGAGTTCCAGCCTGATATGTGCGGTGTAGGACCGTTTATTCCACACAAAGACACAATGTTCGCAAACGAAAAAGCCGGTAACGCTGACCTTTGCTGTTATCTTTTGTCAATCATCAGGCTGATTAAACCAAACATCCTGCTTCCTGCTACAACAGCTTTAGGTACAGTGAGTGGAGACGGCAGAGAACGTGGCATACTGTCAGGAGCAAATGTTATTATGCCGAATCTTTCACCTTTGTCCGTACGCAAAAAGTATGCGCTGTATGACGGCAAAATAAGTACGGGCGAAGAATCAGCCCAGAGTCTTAATAAACTCAAAAAATCAATGCAGGCTATAGGCTACGAAGTAGTCATCAGCCGTGGCGATATAAATAAAACTAACCTCTAAGGAGTGACCAATATGGCAAATTACAATCCAAAATCATTAAAGGCAGAAGAGTTCATCAACGATGGTGAAATCCTCGAAACTTTAGAGTACGCTGAACAAAACAAAAACAATGTCGAGCTTATCGACCAGATTTTAGAGAAAGCACGTCCAAAGAAAACTGAAACCGGCTACACCTGCTCGGGTCTTACTCACAGAGAAGCTTCTGTTTTGCTCGCATGCGATATTCCTGAAAAAATCGAAGAAATTTACAAAATTGCAGAGGAAATCAAGCTTGCGTTTTACGGCAACCGTATCGTTATTTTTGCGCCGCTTTATCTTTCAAACTACTGTGTTAACGGCTGTGTGTACTGTCCGTATCATTTAAAGAATAAGCGTATTCCTCGCAAAAAACTCACTCAGGAAGAAGTTAAAGCCGAGGTTATCGCACTGCAGGATATGGGTCACAAGCGACTCGCGATTGAATCAGGCGAAGACCCTGTCAACAACCCTATCGAGTACATTTTGGAGTGCATTAAAACAATCTACAGCGTGCACCACAAAAACGGTGA
>JAZSHE010000128.1:0-11702 GCA_045533085.1 Ruminococcus sp. | reverse complement strand
CATGGCTACGATCCGACTTATAAAAGCAATAGTCCAGCCAGTATAGCGGCAATCGCACTTGTTGCTGCAAAGGCAACACCGAGCAATATGACAGAAAACAGGATTGTTCCAAGTATTCCTGCGATAAACGTAGCTATGAGTGAGCGTGCACTGTATGGCGTATCAAATCGCCTGAGCGACGAAATGATGAAAGCTATTGCAAGATATACAACAGCGATTCCGAACAATACCCATGAAAATGCCGGAGTAATAGCGATTATTCCTGTCGCACTTAAAATTGCGGCAACTATACCGATGACAACACTTGATGCGATGGCTATAATCAAACATTCGTTTCTGTTACAGTTTTGTCTGCACATTTACTTTTCACCTCCATTACATTCTATGCTCTAAACTCTCGTCAGTTACTGTGAGAGTGATGTATCAAAAACTTTTCTTTGCTAAAAAAAATCAACAAAATAACGCTTTTGTTTTACATAGATTTAACATAAAGATTACGCTTTTCTGCTTTTTTGATGGGGATAATATCAGTATAATTTAGTTGTCACTTTGTGGCAATTTTTGTTATCTAGCAGGATTATTATTTAACGATTTAAAATATAAAGAATTCTGCTAATTACAGTAAAATGAAGGTGATTTAATATGTTGACTTCTGCGGAAATTATGCAGTTGGTAGAAAGCCTTATCTGGTTGCTTGCCGGTGTAGGTGTATTTATCGTTGGTATGAATTTTATGGGCGATGCTCTTGAAAAAAGTGCGAGCTCCGGTATGAAAAAATTGCTTGAGAAGATTAGCAACAATCGTTTGTCGGGTGTTGGTATCGGCGCAGGTGTAACTGCGATTATCCAGAGCTCATCTGCTACATCTGTTATGGTTATCGGTCTTGTGAATGCCGGTGTTATGACACTTATGCAGGCAACTCCGATTATTATGGGTGCAAACATCGGTACTACTATCACAGGTGTTCTTGTAGCTTTAAAGAATGATTATTTCAATATGGCTATGTACGCACTTGCTTTTGCGGGTGTAATGATGGGCTTTGCTAAGAAAGAAAAGGTAAAGCTTGCTGGTTTGCTGTGTAGCGGTCTGGGCCTTATCTTCGTTGGTCTTAATGTTATGAGTAGCGAAGAGGCATTTGGAAACCCTCTCGTTGAAAGTATGTTTACTGAGATTTTCAAAAAGATTGATTTTCCACTACTTTTAATTCTTGTTGGTGCTATTTTTACTGCTCTTATCCAGAGTTCTTCGGCTTCCACAGGTGTAGTTATCACAATGGTGGGCACAGGCGTTCTGCCTTTAGATCTTGCGTTGTTTATTATTCTTGGTGCTAACATCGGTACTTGTGTAACAGCGCTTCTTGCATCAGTTGGTGCAAATGCAAACTCAAAGAGAGTAGCTCTCATCCACTTTACTTTTAACTGCGTTGGTACAGCGTTCTTTACTGCAATTATCTGGATGTTCAAAGACCCTATTGTTAACTTCCTTGTATCAGTATTCCCTGGCGATGACCCGATGTCTCTCCAGATGAGAGTTTCTTTGTTCCACGTTATCTTCAACTTAACAACAACAGTGCTGTTGATTCCATTTGTTAAACAGCTCGTTAATTATTCTTGTGCAATTATTAAAGATAAAGATGATGAAGATGCTCTTGGTGCTATTTTCATCGACGAGCGTTTGCTTTCAACTCCGACTGTTGCTCTTGACAACTGCTTTGTTGTTGCAACAGATATGGCACACTGGGCACAGCAAGCTTTCGATGATAGCACAAAGGCATTGTTTGGCTACAACGAAAGTCTTGACAAACGCATAAGAGAAGCAGAGAAGATGACTGATAAGTACGAGGATAAGCTTGGTTCTTATCTTGTTAAACTCAGCAGTTCGTCAATAGGCGAAAGAGATAGCGCACATGCTTCTATGTTGCTCAAAGTAATCGGTGACTTTGAACGTATTTCTGACCACGCAAGAAATATTATGCTGTCAGGTGCAGAGCTTCACGAAAAACAGCTTTCTTTTACTGATACAGCTAAATCGGAGATCTCAGTTCTTTCTGATGCTGTTTCAGAAATCGTTGATCTTGCATTCTATTCTTTCATAAACAACGATGTTTCTCTTGCTGTTAAGGTAGAGAGTCTGGAAGAGGTTATCGACGGTTTGAAAGAAAAAATGCGTACAAATCATACAAAGCGTCTGCAGAAAGGTTTATGCTCACTTGATACTGGTTTTGTATGGTCAGACTTTCTCACAAACTTCGAGAGAATTTCTGATCACTGTTCAAACATTGTTGGTGCAGTAGTTGACTTCGAGCACAACGACCTCAACACACACAAAGCGCTGAGAAATATCAGACGTAGCGGTGAAGAGTTCAACGAACTCTACGCTGAATACAGCACAAAATATCAGCTTGCTTAATATCGTATAAAATAACAATGGCACTTTCAGTACTGAAAGTGCCATTTTGTCATAGCGATTAAATTTTAACAATCTGATTGCGTAATTCGTTGTACGTTTTATCACCGTTTGCAATAGCGAGCGGAAATATTTCTCCTGCTCTTATATCTGTGTCAAACATCTCTTTAGCATCAGCACACAGCTCGTTGTAATCTTTAGGGTATTTGCACACAAGCGGTAGTTTGCTCTTTGACAGAAGTTTGCTTCCTTTATCTGTCATTCCCAGAACCCTGATGTACATCGCGTCTTTTTCCTGCATATATTTATTTATATTAAGCAGTGCACACATCACGATTCTTCTTAGTCGCGCAAGAGTGTAGCGCTTGGTTTTTAAGCTTGAGTACAATTCTTGAAGCGTAGTGCTTGTTCTGCAACAGTCGTAAATTCTGTTGTGAAGTCCCTCGCTGACATCAGGGAGTAGTTCAAGCTCGTCTTTTGTCATTGTACGCAGTTTGTACAGAATCGCTTGCTCAAGTGCTTTGATATCCGTGGAGTGTTCGATGTCAATATCAGTGAATTTGCTGTAATCGTTATCGGCAATAATCAGATTTCTGATGTGTGTAGCGCTTGCGATGTTGTCGTTTGTTACATCACTGTCGTGGTCTGTACCGATTCTTTTTATCGCAACAGGGGAGATGGAGGTGTTTTTGAGTGCTTTGATGTATTCTATCGCAAGAGTGTTGTTTGCGCCATCCAATATGTCAGCAAACTCTTTGCCGTGCAGTTGTCTAAGTGCCTTGCTGACAGCTTTTGGATAATACTCTCCGTTTTTGAGATGAAACCTCAGTTTGTCGGAAAAATCTTCATCGTCAAAGCAATCAACGATATCCATAAGTGCGTTGATATCATCGTTTTCTGCGCCGAAACACAGCATCTCAGCGTTGAGAGCATCTGCAATCTGAACTCCAGCTTTTGCAAATCTTTGAGCGCTCGACAGCGCAAAAACTGTCGGCAACTCAACAACCAAATCACAACCACCTTTCAGCGCTTCTTTAGCACGTTTGAATTTGTCAGTAATAGCCACATCACCACGCTGTACGAAATTTCCGCTCATAATAGCTATCACACAGTCAGCGTGCTCTCGTTTTATCTTGTCTATAAGGTATTTGTGCCCGTTGTGAAAGGGGTTGAACTCACAAATTACAGCAGCCACACGCAATATTTTCACCTCTTAAAAAAACAACTTGAAATATGAATGAATTAGTATTATTATATTATATGTGATAAATTGAACTTTTTCAATAGGAGGAATAGTTATGAAAATTTTAGTTATTAACGCAGGTAGCTCATCTTTAAAATACCAGCTCATCGATATGGAAACTGAGCAGATGATCGCTAAGGGTAACTGCGAGCGTGTTGGTAGTAAGAATTCTTTTATCGGCCACAAAACTGCTGACGGCAGAGTTTTTGAACAGGATGTTGAGATGCTCAACCACTCACAGGCATTTATGGTTGTAAAGAACGCACTTTTAGATGCTGAGCACGGCGTTATCAAGAGCCTTGACGAAGTATCAGCTATCGGTCACCGTGTAGTACAGGGTGGTTCTATCTTTAAGACATCTGTTCTTATTGATGATCAGGTTCTTGCTGATATCGATGGTCTCAGCCCACTCGCACCACTTCACAACCCAGCTCACGTTCAGGCTATGAAGGCTTGTCTTGAAGTATTTGGTAAGGAAACACCAATGGTAGCAGTGTTTGATACATCATTCCATTCAACAATGCCTGAAAAAGCATATATGTACGCTGTACCTTATGAGTACTATGAGAAGTACGCTGTCAGAAGATACGGTGCACACGGCACATCACATCGTTACGTTTCTCAGGAAATGGCTAACATCATGGGCAAGGATATCAAGGACCTCAAGATTATTACATGCCACATCGGTAACGGTTCTTCAATTACAGCTGTTGATGGTGGCAAGGTTGTTGATACATCGATGGGTCTCACACCACTTGATGGTATTATGATGGGTACTCGTACAGGTTGCCTTGACCCTTCTGTTGTTACATTTATTGCAGATAAAGAAGGTCTCTCACCAAAGGATATGGATACACTTCTTAATAAGAAGTCAGGCTTGCTCGGTATTTCAGGCGTTTCTTCTGATGACCGTGACGTTACTGCCGCTGAAGAGGCTGGCAATGAGCGTGCTCGTCTTGCTCACGAAATGCTCTACTACCAGATTGCTAAGTACATCGGTCAGTATTATGTTGCTATGGGTGGTTGTGATGCAATCGTATTTACAGCAGGTCTTGGCGAGAACCAGCCACAGCTTCGTAAGAGAGTTTGTGATTATCTCAAGGTGTTCGGCGTTAAGATGAATGAAGAATTCAATGCTACAGCAAAGCGCGGTGTTACAGGTCAGCTTTCAGCAGATGATTCTACTATCCGTGTTGAACTTATCGCTACAAACGAGGAGCTTGTAATCGCAAGAGATACAAGAGATATCGTTGAAGCTCTTTGATTTTAATAATAAATGAACATTAAAATGCCGTCGGTTTCCCGACGGCATTTTTGCTTTATATTGGGTTTGAAGTCAGGTCACCGTCGCCGGCTTCGGTGTGGTCTCTGAAAAGAAGCGAGATACACCACAGCGCCGACAATCCGACAATCACATAGATAATCCTGCTGATGATACTTGTCTGGCCGCCGCATATCCATGCAACAAGGTCGAATTTAAAAAGTCCGACGCTGCCCCAGTTGATACCACCGATAACAAGCAGGCTGAGTGCAATTTTATCCAGCATATTAAAACCTCCTGAATTTATAGGCTGTTTTAATATTTTGAGCTTTTATTTTTGTATTATACTGTTATTATAAGGTAAAAATCGCAAAAACAGTTGCACATATACCGAGTACCAAAAGTACAACAGCGATGATTCGCGTTATTTTAACGGCTTTTTGAATTTTGTGTTTTTGAATCATAACATCAGCCGGAATAGGGAAGAACAAAAACAGTATTCCCAGAATCACCGTTGGTATTGCTACCATAAATGAGCCGACTTCTCTGAAAAATGAAAAGACAAAAAGACCGATACCGATGGACATAACACTGATTCCGTTGATTATTCCCATAATTGTTGAAATTTTATCTCTTACTTCGAAAAAACTGTTGGCGTCCGTCTGGCATTTATCACAACAGTACATTTCGTGGTAAGAAATCTCTTTTGCGCAATATTCGCATTTTTTCAAATTGTTCACCTTCCATAAAAGAATGACATAATTCTATCACATTGTTTGAATATTTTCAACAGCATAAGTGTTTGTCTGTTATAGTAACTGGTTTTTATCTAAAATGAATAAATTAATTGATATATTTTGTACGAAATATGAATTGAAACAACAAAAAAATTATTGTATAATGAACAATGAAGAAAATGTATGTGAATAGTTTCTTCTAAAAAACAGACACCTTAGGAGGTTATTTATGAAAGCTAAGAAACTAATCAGCTTGATTCTTGCAATCGCTATCGTTGCATCTTGCTTTGCTATCAGCTTCACATCAGTTGGCGCTGCTTCAGAGTTCAATGAGTACGAAAAAATGCTTGAAGCAATCAAGCCGGAAAACAAGTATGGTCTTGCAAAGACTGTTAATGAAGGTAAAATCATCCAGGCTTGGAACTGGTCTTTCGCTAACGTTATCAAGAACCTTGAAACACTTGCAGAGCAGGGATTTACCACAATTCAGGTATCTCCTCCAAACGAACTTAAGATGCCTACAAAGGGCGTTAAGGTTTGTGAGCCTGCTGTTGACGGCATCGCTCCAAACGGTTGGTGGATGTTCTATCAGCCAGCTGGCTTCCAGCTTAACGAGTCCGAAGACAACGCTCTTGGTACAAAGGCTGAGTTCGTTGAAATGTGCGATAAGGCTCACGAGTTAGGCCTCAAGATTATTGTTGACGCTGTTATCAACCACATGGGTACAGACGATGACCACATCGGCAAGTACACAAACACATCAACAGATCCTATGGATCACGTTAACCCACGTGCTGCTGAGTTCGAACCAGAGCTCTTAGCAGCTAAGGCTTTCCACAATCCTTGGGTTGATATGACATACAAAGAGAATTACTGGGATGGTTGGTCAGATTACGACATCGAAGAGGACTTAACACAGCATTGTACATCAGGTCTTCCTGACCTTGCTACTGAGACACAGCTCGTACAGGACACAATCTACGATTACTTTGTAGAGCTTGTTGAGTGTGGTGCTGACGGTTTCCGTTTCGACGCTGCTAAGCACATCGAGACAATCCACGATACATACTTCGCTTCTGACTTCTGGCAGGACACACTGTTGAAACTCAGAGAGAACTATCCTGACAAAGAGTGCTACGCTTATGGTGAAATCCTCAACAAGTGCGGTGACGGTCGTCCATTCCACGAGTATACAGAGCTCATGGATGTAACTGACTCTTCATCATACTGGGGCATCAAGGATGCTGTTGTAAACATGGGTAACGGCGGTAACCCAACACCTTACTATCAGTCAGAAAAAGAGGGTTGCGACCCAACAACTGTAAACTTTACAAAAGAAAATGTTATCCAGTGGAACGAATCCCACGATACATACATCGATGGTGGTACATCATCACTTACAATCCAGCAGAGAAACAAGATTTGGGCGCTCACAGCTGCTCGTCAGGAAATCACAGGCGTTTACTTCGCTCGTCCAGACGACAGAACTGGTGCTAACCGTGCAGCTATCGAAGCTATCTGCGCTAACATCACTCTTGGTGATGCAGCTCTCACATCATGGACATTACCAGAAGTTAAGGCTGTTAACCAGTTCGACAACTACTTTGGTGACGCTTCTGAGTGGAACTCAACTTCTGACAAGGTTACAATGATCGAGCGTGGCGGTTTAGGTGCTACATTCTTTAACCTTGGTGGTACAACAAAGTCTGTTAACATGAAGGTTAACACACTTGCTGAAGGTACTTACAAAGACGCTATCACAGGCAACACATTTACAGTTGCTAATGGTCAGGTTACAGGTTCTATCGGTTCTACAGGTATTGCTTGTATCTACTATGCACAGGATACAGAGCCAGACCTCCCAGAGCCTCCAGACCCATCAGACGATCCTTACACATATCCAGTAGACTGGCAGAATGGTACATACCCTGAGTTTGAGGGTTATACAACACTTGTTCTTTCTTCAAAGACTTGGACAGAAGCTTACTCATACTGCTGGGTAAAGGGCACTGAGAACTTCAACGTTGCTTGGCCTGGTACACCAATGAAGCTCGTTACTGAAGATAACGGCTACGGTGAGAGACAGTTCGTTGCTTATATTCCTAAGGAATATGATATGTATATCATCAACAATGGTAATGGCGGTGGTTCTAACCAGACAGCTGACCTTTCAGTTCCAACAAGCTCAGGTGTATGGCTTGATAAACTTGATGCTAACGGCAACTGGACAGTAGGTTACTGGACTCCAACATTCATTCCAACAAAGCTTGGTAAGGATGACCCAACAGAGCCAGAGACAGACCCAACAGAGCCTGAGACAGATCCAACAGATCCATCTGCTCCTACAAATCCTGATGCAGAGCAGTATATGGTTGGTGACACTGATGGCGACGGCCAGATCACAATCATAGATGCTACAACAATTCAGCTCCATCTCGCTAATCTCCAGATGCTCGAAGGTGTAGGCGCGTTAGCAGCTGACTGTGATGAAGAAGGTCAGATCACAATTATGGACGTTACACTCATCCAGCTTTATCTTGCATCAAAAGATGAAGGAACAAAGATCGGACAGATTGTAACTGTTCCTGCTTAATAATTTATGATAACTTTTGGCGGATGCTTTTTGCATCCGCCTTTTGTTTTCTTTTTCTTTGATGTGTACATATTGAGTGTAATATGATATAATCAGTCTATTAAATTTCTGGAGGTTATTATGCATATTCCTTCTTCTGACACACTTGATATTTCAGTGCTTACATTTGATGAGGCTATGGTTGTTAAACACCCTGATGATTATGATATCAATAAATGGCTTTATGTTCCTGATTTTTACAGCGAGTATCGATATATTCTTGGCACAAAGGGTGAAAATCCACTTATATGTATTGGCATAAATCCATCAACTGCTGCTCCTGACGATTTGGATAACACTCTTAAATCAGTTGAACGAATAGCACTTCATAATGGATATGACAGCTTTATTATGTTCAATGTGTATGCTCAGCGAGCTACTAATCCTGATGACATGGAAGTCAACTTTAATGAATTTTTACACGCTGAAAATATGAAGGCTTTTGAGTATGTTCTCAGTTTGTCAAAAAAGAAAGCTGCTGTCTGGGCAGCGTGGGGAAATATCATCGAAAAGCGTGACTATTTATCAGAGTGTGTGCTTACTATGGCTGAGATAGGAAAGAGGTACAATGCATCGTGGTTTACTGCGGGCAAAATTTCGAAAAAAGGCCATCCGCACCATCCGTTGTATCTGAAGAAAGACTCAACTCTCGACTCTTTTGATATTGATAAATATTGTACCGATGTGCTGGGCAAATAACGTACACATAAACAGAGCACCTCAAAAGTGTCAGACTTTTGGGTGCTCTGTTTTGTTTCTATAGGTTGAATAATTAATTTAGCTTAGATGTGTTGATGAGTTTAGGGTTCTTTTCGTATCCTATAAGCAAACCGCCATTTTCTGCGTAGAAACTGCACAATCCGTAAGTTGTGTCTATTTTGATATCAGAATTACTGTATTTTTTAGCAATCAGGTCTTTGAGTGCATTTGCTCCGCTTTCGTTGAAACAGTGGTGGATTATGACTTTTTTGCCATCAAAACCTTCGCTCTCCATTTTTTTCAGAACTGTTGCTGTGGCTTTTTCTGCTCCACGAGGTTTAGAAAGAGGTTCCAGCGTGCCTTCATCGCTTGCTTTTCCGACAACCCTGATGCCGAGTAAACCGACTGTTTTTGCAACGATTGGGTTGCATCTGCCGTTACGCGCAAGATTGTTGAGACTTTCGAGCGAGAACATAAGACCGGTTGTTTTTTTGTAATCTTCAATCTCTTTGCATATATCGTCAAACTCCATACCGCTTTTAATGAGCTCTTCAGTTTTTTGTACGAGCAAGGTCAGCTCAGGTCCTGCTGAAAGCGAATTGACTACATACACTTTTCTGTCAGGATGTTTTGATATATACTCGTCTTTAGCGATACAAGCTGCATTGTAGCTTCCTGACAAAGCAGCTGTGATAGTGATGCAGATTATCTTCTCGGCATCACCGAACGCGTCTATGTAATCCACAACAGAAGGACAGGCGGTTGATGATTTGTTTTTGTATTTTTCTAAGTAATCAACCATAGATTTGACGTCAAGCTTTTTATCATCAACAAATTCTTTGTCATTTGTTATTATCTTAAGAGGGACTGATTCGAACGCTATATCAGTATTGAAATTAATTGCATCAGCGGATGAATCAGCAACGATTTTAAAGTTTGAATACATATATTTCTCCAATTCTACATTTACAGTGTTGTTTTTTTAACAGATTGATTATACAGGTTTTTCAAAAACCTGTCAACAGTTAATTGAAAATCTGATATCGATTTTTTTGCTTGACTTTTTAAGGATTAGCTGTATAATTTAGTGTATGGAAAATAATAAACAAAAATTGTCGTACTCTGGGATTTCAAAGTTTCGTATACCGCGATATACCGAGATTCCCGATGTAGGACTGTATCTGGAACAAACAGCTAAATATATCAACAGCTATCTCGCACTCATAGGCTTTGAGATAACCGGCTCTATGATTCGAAACTATGTTAAAATGGGTCTTGTTAAAAATCCTGTACAAAAGCAGTATTACGCAGAGCATATCATTCATCTTATAGCTATTACGGTGCTGAAAAATGTGTTGTCTTTAGAAGACATTGCTACACTTTTTGATTTTCAGAAAAAGGTGTACAAGGATGAGGTGGCGTATGATTATTTTTGTATGGAGCTTGAGAATATGATTCTCTATCAGTTTTCGTACAAGGATAACGTTGACAAGATTGGTGTGACTTCGTCTTTGGAGAAGAAGATGCTTCGTAGCGCGATTATTGCTGTATCGCACATTACTTTTCTGAAAGTATGCCTTACTAATCTTACGACAGAAAACAACACTGACAATGAAGTATAATTTGAGCATCCCTTAGAGGATGCTCTTTGTTTTTGTGTACAAAAACCGCCTTGAAAAGCCGAAAATTTGACAAATTATGGTTATTAAGGTACAATGCAATCGACATAAAAATAGGAAAAGGATGGATTTTATGAAAAAACATCTTGTACTTATAGTAAATGTACTGCTTGTTCTGGCAGTTCTTGGTGGTGTGTTGTTCGCTATGTTCAATGCATCTAAGCTCACTGATAAAAAGGGTGAAACTAAACCGACAGCTGCTACAGAGGTTGAATCGACTATCGATGAACCGACACAGACACCTGAGATTTACACTATCGGAATTCTTCAGCATTCCAACGTTGATAACTGTAATCAGGTGTATCAGGGCTTTGTGTCAGAACTGGCTGATAAAGGTTATATCAACAAAAACAACATTGTACTTGACTATGTTCTTGAAGAAGACAACGAACAGTGTAAGGCTGTTGTACAGCGTTTTATTGATGAGGAATATGACCTTATCTTTACAATCGGTCCTTTTGCGACAAAGCTTGCAGCTTCGATGACAACGGAAATTCCGATTGTTTTTGCTGCAGTTCAGGAGCCTGACCTTGAAGAGTTTGTACAGTCAAACGAAGCTCCGGGTGGTAATGTTACAGGCGTTTCTGACTACACACCATGCTTTGAGCAAATCGATTCAATCAAGTTGATGTTACCTGATACAAAGAAAATCGGCGCGATTTATCTTGGTACAAATCACAACTCTGTAACACAGGCGCTCATTGGCGAAAAAGAAGCTCAGACAGAGCAGGTTGACATCCCTTACGTAAAGTATCCGATAACAAGTGCAAAGGAAATTTCGTCCACACTTGATACCATGCTCAAAGATGGGGTAGATGTTATCTACACCCCTGTTGATGGTTTTATCAACAAGAATATTGAGCCTTTGATTGATTTTTCTTATGAGAACAAGATTCCGATTGTTTGCGGTAATCTGACAATGCTTGAAAAAGGCTGTTTCTCAACAAGCGTTATCAACTATCCGTCTATCGGCGATGCTGGAGCTGACATTGTACTTGATATACTCAGCGGCAAATCACAGCCTGCAACAACTCCTATCGTGTAT
>JAZSHE010000185.1:0-2576 GCA_045533085.1 Ruminococcus sp. | reverse complement strand
TTGGAAATGCATGACCTGGTGCCCTCATTCGTTCGCTATATAAAGCGATGAGCTCTTTCGCCATTTCCTTGACTGCAGATTTTACTCTTGTTTTGGCTTTTTGCCATTCAGGAGACCCCAGTCGGTTGAGTTTGACTTTGCTTTCCTCACGAGGACCAATGTATTTTGCGACAAGATCAAGCTGGGTGACAGGTACATAAAGCATGTCACTCTTTGCATATTCGATTTTGATATAGTCTTTGATAACACCGTGGATATCCATTTTGTGAACACCCTTGAAAACGCCGATACCATGAGTTGAATGAACGACATAGTCACCTGCGCAGATATCGCTGATTGAATGAATCTGCTGTCCGTTTTTAGGGATTTTTCTGTGCTTTACAGGTTTTGCGTTAGTCAGAGAACGTGAGTAAAGGATGAAACGCTCGCTGACGTATTCGATGCCTGAACTCAGTGTACCCTCGACAATGTGTATTGTACCTTTTGTGCATTGTTTGAGGTCTTCTGACACAACAGCGGGGTAACCACGCTCTGTGAGTGCATCGCACAGGGTTTCGCACGATTTCTTTGTACCTGCCATAACTACGATTTTATAGTCTTTGTATCCTATTTCATCAAAGTCTTCCATTAGGGCTGTTGCGGTACCATTGAACAGAGCGTTTTGTTTAGCGTCAAGCTGTACCAGTGCCGAAAGTTCGCCCTCGTATGAGCCGTGAGAAAAGGCGTCGAGATACAGTAGCGGATATGATGATAGCTTGCTCATAAATGCACTGTAATCAAGAGAGTAACTCTCAAAACCCTTGCACAGTACACCATCCTCGAATAATGCGCTGATTTCTACTTTTCGGTGCGAGTCACTGGATTTCATACGTTCTTTTGTCATTTTTATTTCGCTGATAAAAGTGATTGTATTGTCGCACAGATAATCGAATAGAGTATCAGGTTTTTCGTAAATAAGTGGAATATATTTGTCGATATTCGACAGCGTGATATTGTCGCTGAGCATATCGGCTTCTTTGTGCAGAAGTTCTTTGGCTTTTGCACTTTTTTCGCTTTTGAGATGAGATGCTTTTTTTCGGATTTTGTCAATTAGCTCCTGCTTGTTTTCAAGCAGAACTTCAGTAGATGGAGTCAGAAAAATCTCTTCGCAATACTCGGTGCGTCGCTGTGAAATAGTGTCAAAATAGTTGATTGTATCGATTTCATCGCCCCAGAATTCGATTCTCACAGGAGCGTCGGAATCTGTCATAAACAGGTCAACTATACCACCTCGCACAGCAAACTGACCAACGCCCTCTACCTGGTCAGTGCGTTCGTATCCAAGAAGTAACAGAGAGTTGATCAGCTCGTCAATTTTAATCGAATCGCCAGGCTTGAGTTTTACTATTGCTTTTTTCAGTACTTCTTTAGGAATGGTGAACTGAGCTGCTGCGTCCATACACGCAACGACAGCGTCACATTCACCGTTGAGTAGCTTTGTCAGTACATTGATACGCTGGTGTTCGTACTCGTGTGATTCACCCGTGACGTTCATAAAGGTGAAATCACGGGTAGGGTAGACGTAAGCTTTCATGCCCATGGTGCACAGATCGTTGCACATCAGGTGAGCAGTCTGCTCGTTTTCCACAACACAAAAGGCTCTGACATTTTTTAAATGGCAGAGCGCAGAGATGATATTCGCTTTATGAACACCGCCGACACCTGTTACAGCGCAGCGGGAGTTACCACTGAGAGCACTACTCAGCGTTGCAAAGGGCTTTAACCCCTGCATTACGTTAAAAAGAAATTTCATTGTAGTTTACCTCAGTTAATATATTATGCCTGAATAAAAGAAAATATCAGACGTTGTCATCACGAATTATAGAGATTCATCGCTTTGTCGATGTTGCCATCAACCATGTGTGACACAGCATCAAGAGTGTTATCAAGAAGTGGCATCATCAGCTTTTTGTCAGCATCAGTGAAGCGTGACAGAACCCATTTTTTTAGGTCGTACTCCGGATGAGGCTTTTTGCCGATACCGATTTTGATGCGCGGAAAGTCCTGAGAACCCGAAAGATAGATGATGTTCTGCATACCTCTCTGGCCACCGTCAGAGCCTTTGCGACGGATACGCATTTTTCCGACATCAAGCGAAATATCGTCGAATATTACAATGACGTTTTCGGGTTTGATTTTGTAGAAGTTCATAGCTTCAACAACAGCCTGACCCGAAAGATTCATAAATGTCGACGGCTTCATAAGGAGGCATTTGTGACCATTGATGTCACATTCGCCGATGGTTGATTTAAACTTGATTTTATTGATTTTACAGTTGAGTTTTTCAGCCATATAGTCGAGCGCGATAAAACCACAGTTGTGACGTGTGTTTTCGTACTCGCGACCAGGGTTGCCGAGTCCTACAACGAGAAATTCGACAGAGCCTGTAGCTGTGCTTTTGAATTTTGAGAACATAATAATCTCCGATGTATATAGTTATTTGTAGATTTGGGTGTTTCGAACACCAGAAGATGATATGACTTCTTCTTTGCCATAGGGATTTCGATCACATTGAGATTTTAAAGGCTACGGTGCTC
>JAZSHE010000213.1:0-13767 GCA_045533085.1 Ruminococcus sp. | reverse complement strand
TAAACTGGATACCTGAAGTCTTGAACATCTTTGCAAGCTCACGAGTTGAGATAACATAATCGTTGTCTGCGATACCATCGTGACCCTGATCATCACGCTTGATCTCAAATTTCTTTGCGATACATGGCATAACTGATACAACAACCATATCCTTTGGATCGATGCCCATCTTCTCTGCGTAATATGACTTAATCATAGCACCCTGCATCTGCTGTGGTGATTTACATGTTGAGAGGTTTGGAATAAGCTCTGGGTAGTAGTGCTCGCAGAACTTGATCCAGCCTGGTGAGCAAGATGTGATCATTGGGAGTGTGCCACCGTTCTTAACTCTGTTAAGGAACTCAGTACCCTCTTCCATAATTGTAAGGTCAGCAGCAAAGTTTGTGTCAAATACCTTGTCAAAGCCAAGGCGACGGAGAGCTGCAACCATCTTGCCTGTAACGTTTGTGCCGATTGGCATATCGAAACACTCACCAAGTGTTGCACGGATTGAAGGAGCTGTGTGAACAATAACAGTTTTTGTCTCGTCTGCGATAGCAGCGAATACTTCAGCAGTATCATCACGCTCGACAAGAGCGCCTGTAGGACATACAGCTGTACACTGACCACAAGCTACACAAGCAACCTGATCAAGGGTCTGGTTGAACGCACAGCCGATTTCTGTATCGAAACCACGGTTGTTAGCGCCGATAACACCAACGTACTGGTTCTTACAAGCAGCAGAACATCTGCGACAAAGAACACACTTGTTGTTGTTGCGAACTAAGTGGAGTGTTGTTGCGTCAACTTCGCTCTTTGTTTCTGCACCGCTGAATTTTGTCTCGTCTACGCCATACTCAACGCAGAGCTTCTGGAGCTCACATGTATTTGAACGTGGGCAAGAGAGACACTTCTTGTCATGGTTAGAAACGATGAGCTCGAGAGTTGTCTTTCTGAATTTCTGAATCTGTGGTGTGTTTGTGAAGATTTCTGTACCCTCTCTGTCGATTGGGTAAACACAAGCAGCAACTAAAGATCTTGCGCCCTTAACTTCGCAAAGACACATACGGCATGCACCGATTTCGTTGATGTCCTTGAGGTAGCACAGAGTAGGAATCTTGATACCGAACTGGTGGCATGCTTCAAGGATAGTAGTGTTCTTCTCAACAGAGAAAGGCATACCGTTGATTTTAATATTAAGCATTTCCATTATAATATCTCCCTTCTCTTAGCCTTTTACAATAGCGCCGAACTTACATGTTGGTAAGCAAGCACCACACTTGATACATTTAGCTGTGTCAATTTCGTAAGCTGGCTTCTTCTTGCCAGGAGCTGTGTAGTCAGTAACCTTGATAGCTTCAGCAGGACACTGTCTAGCACACATTGAACAACCAAAGCACTTATCTTTGATGATGCTAAACTCGAGGAGGTCTTTACAAACGCCTGCTACGCACTTCTTGTCAACAACGTGCTGGATATACTCGTCACGGAAGTAGTGAAGAGTTGAAAGAACAGGGTTTGGAGCTGTCTGGCCAAGACCGCAAAGTGAGTTAGCCTTGATGTAGTGACAGAGATCTTCCATTTCATCGAGCAGTTCGAGTGTGCCCTGACCCTTTGTGATCTTGTCGAGCATCTCAAGAAGTCGTTTTGTACCGATACGGCATGGTGTACACTTACCGCAAGACTCGTCAACTGTAAACTCGAGGAAGAACTTAGCGATATCAACCATACATGTTGTCTCGTCCATTACGATGAGACCGCCAGAGCCCATCATTGAGCCGATAGCAAGAAGGTTGTCATAGTCGATTGGAATATCAAGGTGTTCCGGTGGGATACATCCGCCTGATGGACCACCTGTCTGAGCAGCCTTGAACTTCTTGCCGTTAGGAATACCGCCACCGATTTCCTCAACGATTTCTCTGAGTGTTGTACCCATTGGTACCTCAACAAGACCTGTGTGCTCAATCTTACCGCCAAGTGCGAATACCTTAGTACCCTTTGACTTTTCTGTACCGATAGTCTGGAACCAGTCGGCACCGAGTAAGATGATTCGTGGGATATTAGCGTATGTTTCAACGTTGTTTAAGATTGTTGGTTTCTGGTAAAGACCCTTAACAGCAGGGAATGGAGGACGTGGACGTGGTTCGCCACGCTTACCTTCGATAGATGTCATGAGAGATGTTTCCTCACCACAAACGAAAGCACCGGCGCCGAGTCTGAGTTCGATGTCAAAGCAGAAGTCTGTGCCAAAGATGTTGTTGCCGAGGAGGCCGTACTCTCTAGCCTGCTTGATAGCAATCTGGAGACGGTTAACAGCGATTGGGTACTCAGCACGAACGTAAACATAACCCTTTGTAGCGCCAATAGCGTAACCAGCGATAGCCATAGCTTCTAAAAGTGCGTGTGGGTCACCCTCTAATATAGAACGGTCCATAAATGCACCTGGGTCACCTTCGTCAGCGTTACAGCAAACATACTTCTGGTCAGCGGCATTAGCTGCTGCGAATTTCCATTTTAAACCTGTTGGGAAGCCTGCACCACCACGACCGCGCAGTCCTGATGCGAGAATTGTCTCGATAACTTCCTCTGGCTTCATTTCAGTAAGAACTTTACCTAAAGCAGCGTAACCATCCATAGCGATGTACTCGTCGATTTTTTCAGGGTCGATAACACCACAGTTACGAAGCGCAATACGCATCTGCTTTGAATAGAAAGCTGTGTCGTTGAGTGACTTGATTGTGTCATCAACAACTGTCTCCTGATAGAGAAGACGTGTAACGATTCTACCTTTTAAGAGATGTTCTTCAACGATCTCAGGGATATCATCGATATTAACCATTGAGTAGAAACTACCCTCTGGGTAGATAACTACGATTGGACCGAGAGCACAAAGACCGAAGCAACCTGTTGTGATAACATTAACTTCTTTTTCAAGACCGTGCGCAGCGATCTCTTCTTTGAGCTTATCAACGATTTTTAAACTGTCTGAAGAGGTACAACCGGTACCGCCGCAAACAAGCACATTAGAACGATACATTATTTGACCTCCTTTTATTTGTTGGCACCGATTGTGTATTCAGTAACTACGTTTCTGTTAACGATGTGGTCGTTAACAACCTTAGCAACCTTTTCAGGTGTCATTTTTACATAAGTAACCTTGTCCTCGCCTGGGATTTCGATCTCAACAACAGGCTCGAACTGACAGATGCCGATACATCCTGTCTGTGTGATTGTAACATCCTGCAGATTTCTCTTGGCTACTTCCTCAGTAAAAGCGTTTAATACCGGGCGCGCACCTGCAGCGATACCGCATGTAGCCATACCAACCAGAATTCTTACGGCGTTTGGGTTCTCGTGTCTCATATTGAGCTCGAACTTAGCCTTGTCTCTGATTGCCTGTAATTCAGCTAAAGATTTCATCTATTAGCACCTCCGTATATAATGTCAGATTGTTCTTGTAAAAAGCCATCGATCCACATAAGCACGTCAGGCGTGTTAAGCGGAACGTCAGCGCCTAAAATTTCTCTAAGCTCACGGGTATCGAGCTTAAAGCTACCCAGATCACTCGTGTGTGAAAACAGAAAGTCGATGTCAGGGTTGCACTGGATGAGGATTTTAACAGTCGAGTTGATGTCGCCGAGCGGGGTCATATCAACACTCGATTTGATAAAATGAGCATAAAGAGTGGTTCCTACATTAACTTCAGAGTCAATTTTGAAACTGCCTCCTGTCTGCTCAGCCGCCATCTTGAACAGCGGAACTCCTAAGCCTACTTTTCGTGTTTTACGCGTTGTGTAAAATGGGTCAATGACCGACTCGACCTGCTCTTTAGTCATACCACAGCCGTTGTCCTTGACGTAGATGTCAAGGAAATCGTCCTTGTCACTGTCATAAACCTCGATTGTAACAAGTGTAGCTTTGGCAGTGATGCAGTTCTGAGCCACGTCCATAACGTTAAGAGATAACTCTCTCATATCTGATTAGTCCTTGTACTTAGCAAGAATCTCAGGGATCATATCTGCTGTGAGTCTGCCGTAAACGTCATCGTTGATAGTGATAACCGGAGCAAGACCGCAAGCACCGATACAACGGCAAGCTGTGAGTGAGAACTGACCATCCAGTGTACACTCTTCTGCCTCGATACCAAGCTCCTGTGAAAGTCTGTCGAGAACTTCACCTGAACCCTTAACGTAACATGCTGTACCCATACATACAGAGATGTTGTACTTGCCCTTTGGGGACAAAGCGAACTGAGAGTAGAAAGTAGATACGCCGTAAACCTCTTCAACCGGAACATTAAGGCCTTCTGCAATCATAGTCTGAACCTCGATTGGAAGATAGCCATAGATGTCCTGAGCCTCCTGAAGTACAGGCATTACAGCACCCGGATCGTCAATGTGTTTAGCAATGACTTTTTTGAGCTCTGCTTCCTGCTCAGGTGTACCCGCGAATGGGATACTACTGATTTTTTTAAGCATCTTTTTTCCTCCTGATTAGAAATTAATGTACTGTGAATTGTAGCAAAAAAATTCGTATATGCACACGCATAAATTATAGCACAATTATAGTAGCTTGTCTATATAAAAAGGTCGAAAAATAAGTTAATTTCAGCAAAACAGCAAAAACAAGCGAGAAAATTTTGTGTAAAATGCCAAATAGTGTAAGAGATAGAAAATTTCAGAGCGAAGTAATGTTGACTAACTGTTATGATAATTCTGATACAGAAAAACACGCAAGGCTTAGCGCATAAAAACAGCCCCCTGTTGATGGGAGCTGTAGTTAATCAATATTCATTTTTTATTTTTTCGAGCACTGAGTTAATTGATAGTTCTTCAAGTTCAAAGAAATTTTCGGCATCTTTCATATTCTGAAGATAATGCGCATCTGAGTCGCGGACGATGAGCATATCGTTTAATATAGGATATTTTTCTTTGAGTTGTTTGATGTTTCCCGAACTTGAAACTTCAGCTGTCCTGAAACCACATTCTGGTGGAATATCTCCCAGAGAGGAGATGATTGACATGCTGTCACGATTGATATGAGCGGGATAACATACACCTGAAAAGCTTTCAACAAGCTCTTTGACATTCATTACGCTGATGTCGGTTGCGAGAATCAGCAGATTCGCGACTTCACCTGTTTCTTCATCGTTTTCGTTCATTATTATCTGTCTGCCGTAAATATCCGCACGGTTTGGGAACTGCATCTGGTGTTCTTTTACATAATCGTTCCACAAAAGTGCTTTCTCCAAAGTAGGGAACAGGCACACAACATGGATTTCTTCCATCGTGGTAAGCTCCATACCTGGGATTACACACAGAGAGTTTTCTTTGCCCAGTTTCATCACAGCCTCGCAGTTGAGGACGCAGTTGTGGTCGGTCAGTGCGATGACATCGAGTCCAAGTAATTTTGACATACCAACGATGTTGTTTGGGGTCATATCGATATCTCCGCATGGGGACAGACACGAGTGCATGTGTAAATCGTAGTAATGTTTCATTTTACTTCAGTAGTTCGTAGATTTTTGTGGCAAGATGATAGGAGTTTACATCTGTCTGTAAAATTGTGATGTCCATCATCTGAGCTTTTTTGCGTGCTTCTTCGTCAAGAGATGCGTTTTCTACAAGCACGATGCACGAAACATCAGCCAGTGTTGCAACAGCGATTGCGTTGATGTTACCCATAACAGTCAGCCAGATTGAGTCTTCTTTGGCTCTGCCCATTACCCATGAAAGCAAATCACCGATGTAGCAATCTGTGATTTCGCGCTCCATATCGCCTTCTACAAGTATATTAAGATTAAGTTTATTTACTGCTTCTTTTATGTTCATATAAAACTCCGTGAGATTATAATGTGTCTTTGAGCTGATTGTAAACATTCTGAATATGAGCCTTCAGCTTGTGAATACAGTCTGTCTCCTTGGCGATACCTTTGACGATGTCTTCAGCCATCGCTCTGCAGGTTGGTGCTCCGCAAGAGCCACAGTCAAGACCGGGGAGAGTAGCACAGATTTTTTCCATCTGTTCCATTTTGTCCATAGCTTTGAAAATATCTTCGTCAAGTCTGAACCCTTCTCCGCTATACTCGAGCTCGCTTTGCCACATGAACTCATCTATGTCAACATCATCGTCAAGGTGGTTGAGGGAAACAGGCAGATATTTGCGCAGATTGTGAATACGAGCCTGTGCAACGTATGGATTCTCGACATTGAGAACACCGCCGACGCAACCGCCTGAGCAAGCGTTCAGCTCGACAAAATCAACATTGTGAATCTGCTCATCCTCAAGTCCTTCGAGTACGCGTATAACATTTTCGATTCCGTCAGCCGCGAGATATTTATCGCCGAGCATAGCAGCACTTTCTCCGCCACTTGTTGCCCAGCCAACACCAATCAAGCCTGAATTTGCGATAGGTTCAACCACTTTGAGTTTATCCATGGCATGAGTAAGCTGTGGATAAATTTTTGATATAGCAATAGCTCCGTTACATGCAGATTTTTCGCCCGTTGTCGGTGAGTTGACCTCGGTAACCTTTGCGGCACACGGGGTGATGAAGAATACGCCGATTTCTTCGTCAGGCAGACCCGTGTGCTTCTTGACTTCTTTTCGTGCAAGACGTGCTGCGACCTCCATCGGAGCAAGCATCGGCATTACGTTTTCGCACAAATCAGGGAAGCGTATTTTGATGAGTCTGACAACAGCAGGACAAGCTGAGCTGATGATAGGTTTTTTGAGCTTGCCTTCACGAATCAGCTTTCGTGTTGCTTCGGAAACAAGCTCGGCTGCTCGTGATACTTCAAAAATAACATCAAAGCCGATGGCTCTGAGTCCGTTGAGAACTATATCAATGTCATCAAGATTGTTGAACTGGCCAAATAGTGCAGGCGCAGGGATCGCAACCTTGATTCTGTATTTTTCGATTTCAGTAAGCGGTGTAGAGTGGGCACGCTTTGCTCTGTGAGGGCAAATGCGGATACACTCACCGCAATCTATACAGCGTTCGGAAAGTATGGTAGCTTTACCATCGTGAACGCGGATAGCTTCTGTAGGGCATCGTTTGAGACAGTTTGTGCAACCACAGCACTTGTCAGCCTCAAGCTCTACGGAGTGAAAATACTTCTTCTGCATTTTCCACACCTCTTAAATAAAATTTTGTAGGAACTTTCTGCTCTCTGAAATAGTCAGCAGTGTTTAAAGAGATAATTATCCGTTTACTCTGACTGTCAGATAAAGGTTTGTGCCGACACCTATTTCGGTTTCAATACGCATTTCATCGGTGTATTTTTTGATGTTAGGCAGACCCATACCAGCACCGAAACCGAGGTTTCTGACGTTATCGGGAGCGGTTGAGAAACCCGCCTGCATTGCTTTTTCGACATCAGGGATACCAGGACCTTTGTCAGCAAGCAGAACCTCAACTCTGTCAGGGTAAATATCTACGTCACAGTATCCGCCATCAGCGTGGATGACCATATTAATCTCGGCTTCATACATAGCGATAGCAACTCGTCTGATAGCATCGCTGTTATAACCCAGTGCTTTCAATCGCTTTTTTACGGCGCCTGAAGCTTCTCCGGCTCTGGTGAAATCATCACCCGGCACTTCGTATCTAAGATGAATAGCGCTCATTATTCACAGCCTCCTGACAATCCGTTTGTATAAAGTAAGCCACACGCTGTGAACATTCTGAAACGGGTTTTGATGAGAGTGATTTCTCGTGACTTTGCGAGATTGATTATTGCTTCGTCAGGTTCTTTTCCTCTGACAAAAACGATACATGCCATATCCATCATTTCAGCTGTTCGCACAACCTGAGGATTGACTAGTCCTGTCAGCAGTACAGACTGGTCTTTTACAAAAGCGAGAACATCGCTCATCATATCAGAACCGCAAGCGGTTTTTATCTCTGTATCAAGGTTACCTTCGCAGATAACTTCGCCTTCCAAAATATCAATAATGTATTTGATTACCATAAAAAGTCCACCCTTTCCATATACATAAAATCATTTTACCATACATTTGAACTAAATTCTACACAAACATTAGTGCGCTATTATGTGAAAAATGACGGAAGAGTTAAAGTTATACTTTAAAAACAGCAGCGTTCGTAGTATAATCTTTTCGGGTGATAATATGAAAGCTATAATTTTCGATTTGGACGGTACGCTGTGGGATACAAGTGAAATAGTTGTCAGAATATGGAATGAAGTTTTGTCAAAGAAATGTCCATCGCTTGTTATGACAAAAGAAATAATGGCATCTTTGATGGGTAAAAACAAGGCACAGTTTATGGATGACTTTTTTGTTGGCGTTGAAACAGAAGAGGCGGAAAAACTGATAAGTGAGATATTTTCAAGAGAGCAGGAGTATCTGATAAAGCACGGCGCAAATATGTACGATAATGTTATAGATACGTTAAAGGAGCTGAAAAAAGACTACGCTTTAGCGATAGTGAGCAACTGTCAGAGTGGTTATATGAACGCTTTTCTGACATATTACGAGCTCAGAGATTTGCTGACAGATTTTGAGTGTGCAGGTAGTAGCCCGCTTTCAAAAGGTGATAACATACGGTTGGTTATAAATCGCAATAACTTTGAAAAGGCTATATATGTCGGTGATACTAAAAGTGACGAGGAAGCTGCATGTAAAGCAAAACTTCCGTTTGTTTATGCATCCTATGGTTTTGGTGATGTCGATAGTTATGATGCTGTTATAAATTCTTTTGAAGAAATTAAAATAGTAGCTAAAAAATGCTGTAAAACGTAAAAGGCTGACGGAGTTTTATCCGTCAGCCTTTCTGTATGTTAGGTTTCTGTTTTTTGTAAATTAAATTTCAGCTTCAACAGCACTCATGGTTTCAAGCGATTTTTTTACGTCCAAAATACGCTGATTTGAGCTGCCTCTGAATTTGAGCATCAGAGAACGTTTTTCTAAAATGAATGGTCCGTCAACAAGCCAGTCGCAATACAAGAGCAACTGTTTGTACTCAGGATGTGCATCAAATTGTGACACAAGATACTCAAAGGTGTAGCCGGTGTAGCAGAAGATGTCGTAGCCTTTTTCTTTTGCTTCCTTTGCAAGAATTGCCATGCTTTCAGCCTGAGCAAATGGTTCACCGCCTGAGAAAGTCAGTCCACGCAGGATTGGGTCTTTCTGAGCCTCTTCGATGATTCGCTCGGTTGATGAGTCATAACCGCCCGAAAAGTCCCACGTCTGCTCGTTGTGACAACCTTTGCAGTGGTGCGGGCACCCTTGAGTGAATACTGTCATTCTGATACCAGGACCGTCAACAATCGATTCTCTGATAACTCCTGCAAGTCGTAGCTTTGCCATTACACAGCCTCGGCGCTACTTAATCCGCCTTCGCCTAAAGCGTGCTTGACTCTGTCTTCAACCTCGGCACGCTTTGCGTTGTTGAAACGATCAACAGTACCAACAAGGTAACCGGTGATTCTTCTGATGCGCTCAAAGCCGACGCCTTCGCTGCCTTCTTTTCTGCCGCACTTAGGACAAACATCGCCGATGATACCTGTGTGGCCACAAACAGGGTCGCGGTCAACAGGGTGGTTGATTGAGCCATAGCCGATGCCAGCTTCTTTCATGCATCTTACGACCTGTTCGAAAGCATCGAGGTTCTGTGATGGGTCACCATCGAGCTCTACATAAGAGATGTGACCAGCGTTTGTGAGGTTGTGGTATGGTGCTTCAAGCTTGATTTTGTCAAACGCACCAATCTGGTAATATACAGGAATGTGGAATGAGTTTGTATAGTAATTTCTGTCAGTAACACCAGCGATTTCTCCGAAACGTTCTTTATCCATACGGACAAATCTGCCTGAAAGACCTTCAGCAGGAGTTGCTAAAAGTGAGAAGTTGAGCTGGTATTTCTCGGATGCTTTGTCCATCTTCTTTCTCATGAAGCCGATGATTTCAAGACCGAGACGCTGAGCTTCTTCTGTTTCACCGTGGTGCTTGCCGATGAGTGCTTTGAGTGTCTCTGCAAGACCGATGAAACCACATGAAAGTGTACCGTGTTTTAACACTTCACGTACTTCTTCGTCGATGGAAAGCTTGTCAGAGTCAATCCAGATGCCTTGACCCATCAGGAACGGATAGTTTCTAACACATTTCTGACACTGAATCTCGAAACGCTCGAGCAACTGGTCGATAACCAAATCGAGCATTCTGTCGAGCTGTTCAAAGAAGAAGTCGATGTTCTTGTTAGAAAGAATAGCAAGACGTGGCAGGTTGATAGATGTGAAGCTGAGGTTTCCTCTGCCGTATGTGATTTCGCGGGATGGGTCGTGTACGTTACCGATTACTCGTGTACGACAGCCCATGTATGCGATTTCTGTCTCAGGATGACCTTCTTTGTAGTACTGGAGGTTGTATGGAGCGTCGATGAATGAGTAGTTAGGGAACAGACGCTTTGCTGAAACTCTGAAAGAAAGCTTGAACAAATCGTAGTTAGGGTCGCCCTCGTTGTAGTTAACGCCCTCTTTTACTTTAAAGATATGGATAGGGAAGATAGGTGTCTCACTGTTTCCTAAGCCCTTTTCAGTAGCGAGCATAACGTTTTTGATAACAAGTCTGCCCTCAGGAGATGTGTCTGTACCATAGTTGATTGATGAGAAAGGAATCTGTGCACCTGCACGGGAATGCATTGTGTTGAGGTTGTGTACCAGAGCTTCCATAGCCTGATATGTAGCGCGATCAATTTCCTTTTCAGAGTGTTTGAGTGCAAAACGCTGGATTTTCTTTGCACTCTTTTCTCCGTAAGCTTCAGTGAGTAACTCAAGCTCTTTAGCGATATATTTTTCGCCATCTTCAAGCTTTGGTGTACCACCTGAAAGCTCTTCTGCTTTGTCACAGATGCTCTCGATTACTGAATCCTGATCTTCTATGTCTTCTACAAGCTCAACTGCTCTGGCGATGTTCTTTCTATAAAGCTTTCTGTAAGTCTTTGCAACACCCGGAGCCATAGCGTAATCAAAGTTAGGAACTGACTGTCCGCCGTGCTGGTCGTTCTGGTTAGACTGGATAGCGATACAAGCTAAAGCTGAGTAAGATGCGATATCGTTAGGCTCACGGATGAAGCCGTGACCTGTTGAAAAACCATCCTTGAAAAGTTTTAATAAATCAATCTGACAGCATGTTGTTGTAAGTGTCAAAAAGTCAAGGTCGTGGATGTGAATGTCGCCGTTTCTATGAGCTTTTGCGTGCTTCGGATTTAAGATGTACATCTCATAGAACTGCTTTGCGCCCTCTGAGCCGTACTTGAGCATTGTGCCCATAGCTGTGTCACCATCGATGTTCGCGTTTTCACGCTTGACGTCGTTATCTTTAGCTGACATAAATGTGAGGTCTTCGTAAATTTTCATCAGCTTTGTGTTCATTTCGCGAACGCGTGTACGCTCTGCACGGTAAAGGATGAACTCCTTTGCTGTGCGTGCGTGGCCGTTTTCGATGAGGACCTTTTCAACTGTGTCCTGTACGTGCTCAACAGTAGGGATAGAAGTCCCTTGTTCAGCCTCCAGATATTCACAAACCTTCATTGCAAGGTCGTTAGCCGCGGTGTAATCACTACCGCCGATAGCCTGTGCGGCTTTGTATATCGCCTGAGCGATTTTATCCAAATCGAATTCTACAGCTCTGCCATCACGCTTTACGATTTTAGTAATCATATCTGCTCCCCCTTATATAGTTACATTGTTGTTATCGGTTGGGTCAAATAATACAATATCTAGTGTTGACCCTAAAAGTGCTTATACAGTATAGCGGATAGCGGTGTTAAAATCAATATCTGTTTTGTACAAGAAAAAACTTTTTATTTGTACAATATATCCATTGACAGAGGGTTATATTTTTAAAAGAGAAATTTAACAAAATTTTGTGTCGATTAAAGAAAATACCACTATATATAGTAGATGGCTAAAGCGTTAAAGCAAAGGTTACAG
Source organism: Ruminococcus sp. (assembly GCA_045533085.1). Classification (GTDB taxonomy): domain Bacteria; phylum Bacillota; class Clostridia; order Oscillospirales; family Acutalibacteraceae; genus Ruminococcoides. Next base: position 1,831 of record JAZSHE010000213.1, on the reverse strand, counting down.
CTTTGTTTTTCTATATTCGGGATGCGAAATATAAATGCGGACAACAAAAAACGGAGACAGCAAAAAGCGTCTCCGTTTTAGTTTATGTATAGTTTTTATCAGATATTGATTGTCTCAACTTTGTCGAAATCATCCTGAATTTCCTTTGAAGGAGCCTTTGTGCAGAGTGTTACAACAACTGCAACTAAAGCAGCAAGGAAGAAGCCGATAACGAGTGAGTAAAGACCTGTTGAACTGCCAAGTGTTTCTCCACCGATTTTGATGTAATCCCAGAAGATTACAAAAGCAGCACCAGTAGCCATACCTGCAACGGCACCAGAGAGGTTGAATCTCTTCCAGAACAGTGAGAGAAGTACAACCGGACCGAATGCAGCACCGAAGCCTGCCCATGCATTTGACACAAGACCCATGATTGATGAGTTAGGGTCAAGAGCAATGATGTAAGCAACAATAGCTACTGCAACAACGGCGATTTTACCAACGAGAAGAGCATTTTTTTCGCTTGCTTTCTTGTTGATAGCACCTTTGTACATATCCTCAGAAACAGCAGAAGCTGTAACGAGTAACTGGGAATCAGCAGTAGACATGATAGCAGCAAGGATACCACAAAGGAAAATACCACCGATGAAGATGAGAACAAAGTTACCGTCGAAGATTTCAAGGATTGTCTTGATGAATACTGTTTCGCTTGTTGATCCGTCGAGAACATCAGGAAGGAAGCCTCTTGCAAAAATGCCAAGGAGTGATGCTGCACCGAGAGAGAGGATAACCCAAACGATAGCGATAACTCTTGACTTCTTAGCCTCAGCGTCAGAACGGATAGCCATAAATCTTATAAGGATGTGTGGCATACCGAAGTAACCAAGTGCCCAACCTAAGTTAGAGATGATAGAAACAGCAGTTACAGGGTTGCCCTCAGAGTCTTTCATAAGTGCTAGATAACCAGCAGGGTCAGCAACGCCTTTTGCTGAAAGAGAAGCAGAAACTGAGCCGTAGTCTCCTGTGATGCTTACATAAGCGATGATTGGAACAGCTAAAATAGCGATGAGCATTAAAATACCCTGTATAAAGTCAGTGTAGCATACAGCTTTGAAGCCACCCATAAATGTGTAAATAAGGATAACAACTGATGCGATTGTAAGACCGATTATGTACATTGTCTCAGAATTGTCAGCAGAGCCGAAAACATTAGCAAAGAGCTTAGCACCTGATGAGAAGGCTGATGCTGTGTAAACAGCAAAGAACACGATGATGATAATTGAGGAAGCAATTTTTAAAATGCCTGTCTTATCGTGGAATCGGTTTTCAAAGAAGCTTGGGATTGTTAAAGAGTTATTTGATACGATAGTGTACTTTCTCAATCTTCGTGCGACAAGGTACCAGTTTAAAACTGTACCGATGAGAAGACCAATTGCAATCCACACTTCGCCTGTACCAGCAATATAGATTGCACCAGGAAGACCCATTAATAGCCAACCACTCATATCGGAAGCTTGTGCAGAAAGTGCTGCTGTCCAGCTACCAAGACCACGACCACCGAGGAAGTAGTCTTCGTTATTCTCGTTCTTTGAGCTTAATGCACCGATGAGAATCATCATGAGCATATAGACACCGAAAGCAACAAGAATGATGATTTGTTTTTCTGTCATTTTGTTTCCCTCCATTTAAAAATAAAAATGCACCTTAACATTTTATCACATTAAATTATTAAAATCAATAGGGAATACTGTGCAAGTTATAAATTCTAAATGCTCAAAACTATTGTAATAGGTAAACAAATATATTATAATATAATGGAATATGTAAACTGGGGTGATATGTGTGATATTTA
>JAZSHE010000078.1:0-2780 GCA_045533085.1 Ruminococcus sp. | reverse complement strand
CTGTTTAAAAATTCTGTTTATAAATGTTGATTTACCTACATTAGGAATGCCGACAATCATAACTCTCATCGAAGGATTGAGCATACCCTTACGTTTGTAAGCATCAATTTTATCCTGCAACGCGTTTTTTAGTGCAGGAACAAAAGCATTAATTCCCTTATTGCTTTTACAATCAATAGCAATAGCAGTTATACCCTGCTTTTTAAAATGCTCAATCCAGAGTCTGGTAGCTTTTTCGTCAGCCATATCGCACTTGTTCAGCAACACGATTCTCGGTTTACTGGTTACAAGCTGTGCAATGTCAGGATTTCTACTACTTATAGGGATTCGTGCATCGATTATTTCAGCAACTGCATCTACTAATTTTAAGTTTTTCTCAATCTGTCTTTTGGTTTTGGTCATATGACCCGGAAACCACTGTATGTTCTGCATTTCACTCATAGTATCACTCCAAATAAAAAACCTGCATCTATTATAAAACAGAAGCAGGTTTAATACAAGTTTTATTCATAAATATATCTGATTTTTGATAAATCAAGTCTTGGTTTAAGAGAACCTTGAGAGTAAGAATGTGGAATAACAACAAACTGAGCTTTACCAATAATAGAAGATTCATCGATAAGTCCTACATCAACATATCTACTATCCAGAGATCTAGGTCTGTTGTCACCCATAACAAAGACTTTACCTTCAGGAATAACAGCAGGAATTGAAGCTGTACCTTCGATAGTGTCACCCTGAATGTATGGTTCATCCACAAGTTCACCATCGACAAAAACTTTGTTGTTCTCAAAATCGATGTAAAGAGTCTGACCCTCAGTAGCGATAACACGTTTAATCAAAGGTTTATCATACTGTTCGCCGTGGCTGATAACCACAACGTCACCATTATCTGGAGTATAAAACAACTCGCTGATAATAACCTTGTCCGTATTAATGAGAGTTGGCTCCATTGATATACCATCAACATCAATCAATCTGAAGCAGAAAGTAAGTAAAATCACAACTGCAACAACAGCTATGATAATCGAGCTAACCCAATCATAAATAACAGTTGAAACAACATTATTGTTTACAGTTACTTTCTGAGTTTCCTTGACACTTTCACCATTATCCTCGTCAAAAATTTCTTTATACATTTCGTCGTCTAATTTCAAAACTTGACACTTCCTCAAAAAAATAGATAGCAAAAAAGGGACTATAAAGTCCCTTTAAAACTTTATTTACGGATTTCTTCTTTGACTTTAGCTGCCTTACCAACTCTGTGACGCAGATAATAAAGTTTGCTTGTGCGAACCTTACCGTGTCTGATAACCTTAACATCAACAACATTTGGTGAGTGGAGTGGGAATACTCTCTCTACGCCAACACCGTAAGATACACGTCTAACTGTGAATGTCTCAGCAACGCCAGAACCTTTCTTAGCGATTACTGTACCTTCGAACATCTGAATTCTTTCTCTCTCACCCTCGCGGATGTTAACTGATACCTTTACAGTATCACCTACTGAAAATTCAGGTGCAGACTCTTTGATTGAGCCCTGAGCAATTGTTTTTAATGCGTCCATTGTAATCCTCCTAATGTTTTCAGATATTCATGCACGATGGCAGAGGACTATCCGCTTCAAATTGTGGCTTTATGCCGTAATCTGAACCCCATCAATCTATTGACGGTTTCAAATGCTTAAGTATTGTACCATATAAGAATATTAATTGCAAGAACTTTTTTGATAATGTAACAAATTTTTAACAAGTTTTTTGTAACTTATGTAGAAATTCCGAAAAATATTGTGGCAAATCACTTGTAAACTCAAGATATTCGTTAGTAGATGGATGAATAAAGCCGATCTTCTGTGCATGCAGACACTGTCCTTTGAGTGATTTTATCACCTTTTTAGGTCCGTAAACATCGTCTCCTGCTACAGGATGACCGATATATGCCATGTGTACTCTTATCTGATGGGTGCGTCCGGTTTCAAGTTTACACCTGAGCATCGTGTATCCTGAAAATCTTTCCAGAACTTCATAATGCGTAACAGCATTCTTACTGTTTTTATCAATAACACACATCTTTTTTCTGTCCACAGTATGTCTGCCAATCGGTGCATCAACAGTACCATTCTCAACCTTTATATTACCGTATACGATGGTGACATATTCTCTGGTAAAAGAATGTTCTTTAATCTGAGCAGCAAGATGGTTGTGCGACTTGTCGTTTTTAGCAACAATGAGAAGTCCGCTTGTATTCTTATCTATTCGATGCACTATACCAGGTCTTAAAACACCGTTGATACCTGATAAAGAATCTTTACAATGATACATCAGAGCATTCACAAGAGTATCAGTATAATTCCCCGCTGCCGGATGCACAACCATCCCTTTAGGTTTGTTAACTACAAGAAGGTCATCATCCTCATACACTATATCTAATGGAATATTCTGTGGCATAACATCAAGCTCAACCGGAGCCTCAACAACTATGACAACCACATCGTTTTCACGCAATTTGTGATTTTTGCTGACAGTCTTATCGTTAACAGTAACTAGTCCTTTTTCGATGTTTTTAGTTATCGAGGAACGTGAATAATCAGTGCATTTTTTTGATAAAAAAGCATCTACTCTATCCCCTGAGTTTTCATTTTCACATATAAATTCAAATCTGTACATATCAAGCTTTCTCTTTTTTATTATCTTCTTTTGATAAATCGGAATAAAAAATTAAGTATATTATCAACAGAACGGTGCCAACAGTTATGCAATAATCAGCAAAATTACACACAG
>JAZSHE010000163.1:0-12387 GCA_045533085.1 Ruminococcus sp. | reverse complement strand
GACATAACTGTTGCAACAACAGAAACATCGTTTCTCATATCTTTTGGGAAAAGTGGACGGATAGGTCTGTCGATAACACGAGATACGAGTACAGCCTTGTCAGAAGGTCTGCCCTCACGCTTTAAGAAGCTTCCTGGGATTTTACCAACTGAGTAGAGCTTCTCTTCGAAGTCAACAGAAAGTGGGAAAAAGTCGATTCCGTCTCTTGGTTTAGCTGCAGCAGTAGCAGCAACGTGAACAACAGTCTCGCCGTAACGAACCAAACAAGCGCCGTTAGCAAGCTGTGTCATTTTACCTGTCTCGACAACGAGCGGTCTGCCTGCAAATTCTGTTTCGAAAACTCTGAACTTGTCAAAAGTCATCATTCAGTTTGCCATAATAAAATCCTCCTGAAAATAAATTTTATATGCTCAGGGATTTACACTGTATCGTTTAGCAATAAAACCAACAGAATACTACCATATTCTGCTCGTTTTACCGCTAAATAACAAATGTAAAATCCCTGTTTAAAACGCAATATAGGGCAAACGGGGTACCGTTTGCCCTAAGGGGTATGCTTACTTACGGATACCGAGTCTAGCGATGATAGAACGATATCTCTCAATGTCAACCTTGATGAGGTAATCAAGGAGAGCACGTCTCTGACCGATCATTTTGAACAAGCCGCGACGTGAGTGATGGTCCTTCTTGTGAACCTTGAGGTGCTCAGTAAGGTCGTTGATTCTCTTTGTTAAAAGAGCGATCTGAACCTCAGGAGAACCTGTGTCACCCTCGTGAGTAGCGTATTCCTGCATGATAGCAATCTTTTCTTCTTTAAGCATGATTATACCACCTTTTAAAAATATTACCGACGTCCCAGAAAGGGGATGGTGATGTCCGCGAAGCGGCTTAGTCCCGAAACCGAGAACACGGCTAGAATGTATTTTATCACATAAGGATATAAAAGTAAAGCGAAAATTGAAATAATAATGTAAAAATAATCAAGTAGCGTTGTTTGTGATATTTGTGATATTAGCTAAAATCTCGGCTTTTTTATCTTCACTCAAAAGCCTGTATGCCAAAAGCAGACTTTGCTCGTCTTTTGTCAGCGAGTAAATCGGGTTTACGTCTGTGCTGTCAGGCTCGCTCAGATTATTAGGATCCGTTTCGTAGGGCAACAGCTCTGTGACGTCAACACAAAAAATCTTTGACAATTTTACAATAGTTTCGAGTGAAGGCTCAAAACGACCATTTTCGTAGCAAGTGTATGTTGAGCGTTCGGTGCCAATTGAGTCCGCAACCTGTTGCTGTGATAGCGAGCAGTTTGTTCTGCATTTGCGCAGTTTCATGCCAATAACATTGTTATTTGCTTTAGTCACAACAATACACATCCTTTCACGAAAACTTCTTGACAAAACAATTATATTGTTACAAAAATGCAGTTTCAAGAAACTGTGACAAAACCTCACATACAATTTTTGAAAAGCTAAAAATCGCCTAAAAGTGCTTGAAAAAACACGTATGAGGGGTTATAATTAATATGTTGTGCTGGAGTAGCTCAGTAGGTAGAGCAGCAGCTTCGTAATCTGCAGGTCGCGTGTTCGATTCACGTCTTCAGCTCCAAATTCAAGTGCCGAGTGTCCGAGCCTTTCAAATCTTAATGTGAGCTGCTCTCGTGCTAAAAAATCAAAGAGTTAGTCTATTTTTTGATTTTAGCAAGAGAGCAAGGAACAGAAAAGATTCGAAAGAGGAGCGAGGACAAACGAGGCATGACATCGACGAGGACTCCTTTTAGGGGTCCTGATATTTTTTTGATTAACAGAGCGACCTGCTACGGGGTCCCCAAAATCTGTGATTTTGGGGAGAGGAGGAGCCTTTTGTTTATTGATAACAGAAGGCATTTTTCTTGCCAAATGCTAAATAAAATTACCCTTGATTTGTGAACTTTGCCTATGACATTTTTTGTGTAAAAATGTTAGAATATAGGCATAGAAATTTTTCTATTGCGGAGGGTGCTATGTTCAGCGTTGGTGATAGGATAATATACGGAGCAACAGGCGTTTGTGAAATTACCGATATTGTAGAAAACGAGCTTACAGGTGAGGTGCGTGAGTACTATGTGCTTCGTCCTGTCGATACCGATAAATCAGTTATCTATGTTCCCGTTGATAACGAAAAGCTTACTTCACGAATGAGAGCCGTTCCGTCTGCAAAAGAGCTCAGATCAATGCTTGTTAAAGCAAAAGAGAAGGAGCTTGATTGGATTGACAACAATTTTCAAAGAAACGAAAGCTACCACGAGATTTTAAACGACGGAGATGTTCAGCGTATTATTGCACTTTACAGAACGCTGCACCTGCGTTTACTCGAACTTGCACGTCGAGGAAAGCATCTGCCAAAGTCTGACGAGCGATTGTACAAGGAGTGTCAAAAGTTATTATGCTCGGAATTTGCATTAATACTCAATATTGAACACAGCGAAGTGCTGTCGATTATGCTTGATGGAATAAATTGATTGTATAAATTATTATGGGTGGATTTTTATCCACCCATTTAACATTTGTATGATAATGTAAATGTAAGTGGTACCTGAATTTTTAGTATCCCTCTTTAGGTTTGTTTGTACTATAAAACATTCAGCATACACAGAACAAACAGGTACGATTGTTGGTATTGTGTTAATGACAATCGCCTATACTCAAATTGGCAAGAACAATTGTAGGTGAAAAAATGAGACGAATACTGGCAAAACGACTACGAGAATGTCGTAAATCAATGGGATATACGCAGATGCAGGTATCTATATACTGTGACATTACTGAAAAAGCGTACCAAAACTACGAGTTGATGACTCGTGAACCATAAATAGAAATACTCGTGCGTATTGCCGATTTGTACAAGGTGTCACTCGACTACCTTTGTGGCAGAACTGACGAAAAATGATACAAAAATTAAGGCTGACTCTGATGAGTCAGCCTTTTTATGTGTTTGCAAGTGATTATACATTGAATCTGAAGAGTACAACGTCGCCGTCTTTCATAACGTACTCTTTACCTTCGCTTCTTACCAAGCCCTTTTCTTTAGCGGCAGCCATTGAACCACACTCGATGAGGTCATCGTATGCGATAACTTCAGCACGGATGAATCCACGTTCGAAGTCTGTGTGGATTTTACCTGCAGCGCCGGGAGCTTTTGTACCTTTTTTGATAGTCCATGCTCTTACCTCAGGTTTTCCTGCAGTAAGATATGAGATAAGACCTAAAAGTGAGTAGCATTCGTTGATAAGTCTGTCAAGACCTGACTGCTCAAGACCCATATCGGATAAGAACAGCTCTTTTTCTTCCTTGTCCATTTCGACGATCTGCTCTTCAAGTCCGGCACAGATAGGGAGCACAGCAGCACCTTCAGTTTCTGCCAGTTCTCTGACTTTTTTGAGTCTTTCGTTGTCCTCAATGCCTGATTCAAAGTCGCTTTCGCTCATATTAGCAGCATAAATTACAGGTTTGTTTGTGAGCAGAGCAACTTCTGAGAGGAGCTTTTTCTCGTCATCGTTACACTCAACTGAGCGTGCAGTTTTGCCGTTTTGTAAAGCATCTTCTACTCTCTTGAAAAATTCAACTTCTGCCTGATACTTTTTGTCAGCCTTTGTCATTTTCTGAGCCTTGTCGATTCTTCTTGAGATAAGCTCAACGTCTGACAGGATAAGCTCAAGATTGATTGTATCGATATCACGGATAGGGTCAACAGAACCCTCGACATGGATGATGTCATCGTTGTCGAAACATCTTACAACGTGAACGATAGCATCGCATTCACGGATGTTTGAGAGAAACTTGTTACCAAGGCCCTCGCCTTTTGATGCACCTTTAACAAGACCTGCGATGTCAACGAACTCAATTGTAGCAGGGGTGTATTTGTCAGGGTCGTACATTTCGGCGAGCTTGTCGAGTCGCTTGTCAGGAACAGCTACAACGCCAACGTTAGGCTCGATTGTACAGAAAGGGTAGTTAGCAGACTGAGCGCCTGCGTTAGTGATTGCATTAAACAGTGTGCTCTTGCCGACATTTGGCAAGCCAACGATTCCTAATTTCATATTGTGATATTCCTCCTTGGAATTCCTTTGTTGTGTGATGCTTTCAGACACGTTGTGATTTTTGTAAGCAACAAAGTCTTTTATAGCGTAAACACATATATTATGCCACAAAATGAAAAAATTTCAATATTTGTGGCACATATTTTGTGAACAGATGCGTTGAAAGTACGCAGATTTTTGCTTTTTGAGTAGCTTTTGAAGCAAAAACAGTTGTGAGAGTGGTTTTAAAATCACAGATTATGTGTTATTATTCATCTCTTCTTCTACGTACTTTTTCATTTCTTCATTAGTCAGCTCGGTTCCGTATTTTTCGAATATCTTTTTCATAATCCAGAAAATTTCGTTACTGTCGCCTTTCTGGTGCATCAGTGCCATGCTTATCAGGGATTTGATTTCAAGACTTTTGCCTTCCAGATGTTCATCGATTTGTTTGAAAATGCCAACAAATGATGTGAGATAATGTTTGCTGTGTTCAAAGATGTATGATAGCCATACCTTGCCTGTTGAAACAAGCTGTTCAAGGATTTCTGATTCCATATTGTTATCAAGATATATCTGGTACACATCCATATCATACAAGTAGCTTTGTGCTATCTTATCAGTTTTGAAATCATTTCTGTCATCATCAAATTTCGGATCGGCTATCTGCATTCTGTATGTATCAAGAGCTTCGAGTGTTTTGCTCAGCCACATTGCATCTTTTGTGAGGTTGTATAGTCTTTGCGTAGTTTCTATTGCTAGCTCGATTAAGTATGCGACTGTGTAATATCGCCACGATGAAGCTGAATGCATCTTTTGCAACAGCATCTGATAAAACGCTACAACCTGTGTGAGCTCATTGACATCAAGCAGGTCTTTTTTTACCAGTAAAGCATTGAGCAGACTGATGACAGTTTCCCATCGCACCCATTCAAGCCTTTCGTCAACACCTTCGTATGTGCGTGCGATTTTGCCATCCCATTCAAGCAGTTTTACATTACTCTCTTTATCGTTTCCGGAGAAGTTCGCCCACGCCATTCTGGCTGCTTTCATATCGTCAAGTTGAACAGCCACGTCTGTATTAAGCTGAGAGTATTCAAGACATTTGTTGCGTAGAACATAATCTCTCTTCCACAGCGGCTTGGTTCCTCGTTTCTTATCGAGAATACGCTCCTCCAGTATTCTTGCTGTTTTCCTAAGATAAAAATCAGCGTTGTCAGGATAGCAGTAACTGAGCGCTATCAGAGCTTCCATATATACCCACAAGTCATTGTTGTCCATCGATTTTTTGTCATCGATTTCTGCACAAAATGCTTTTAGCGTTTCTATGCAGTTGACTTTTGACCCGTTTTGCACTTTGCATACATTAGTAAGGATGTTTTTCTCCCTTGTAAAGCTTTCACACTCGCCGTCTTTGATGTTTTCGCACAGCTTGAGCGCTTTTTCGTACTCGTTGTTTACACAATACCACAAAGCTTTTTTTACGAGGAAGCGATTGACTCTGTCATTCCAGCGAATATCATCCGGGTACATCTTTTGCTGAACCATCAGCCACTCGCACGCTCTTTCGTTTTCTTGTGTAAGTTCGTTAGCGTCAAAGTCGGTCTGATATGTCAGACATTCTCCCGTAAGCTCTTTTTCTTCTTTGCTTAAAGCTCTGTTTTCTGACTCGAACGTCATCCATCTGAGCAAAACATCCGCAGCGTTGATTTGTACTGGTTTGCTCGCGTGTTTTTGGTATCTCATAAAGTACTGAGCCAGAAGATTTCCTGCTACCTTTCGATTCGAAGCGTTTTTATCAAGAGTGTGATAATCGATGATGCTTGAGAGTGCACGGATACCTTTATTAAGATATGTTTGATTGTTTTCTGGTTCGAGATCATAAATAAAAAGAGATGCTTGTGCTGCTATGAGGAATTGCCACACAGAATATTCGGAGAGTTGAAGTTCCATTTGCCAAGGCATCAATTTGTTGCCTTTCATACAGCACTTGTTAAGCTCTGCGATTGCTTTTTCGGTGTTCCCCTCTAAAATGTGCAGCTGAGCAAGTAAAAGTCGTGCAGGTCTTAGCTCGTCTTCATCGACAATGCCTTTATACTGAGAAAAATAGGTGTCGAGCATCGAGAACGTTTTTTCTATGTCGTGGGTTTCTTCCCACAACATTTTTGTTCTCATATACTCAATTCGACCGCTCCAGAGTATAGCTGTTTGTACTCTGGTTTTGTTTTTGTTCTTTTCTTCTTCATCAGCGTATAGCTCTTCAGCCTTCTGCATATAAAGCTCTGTCTGCTTCTTATCGCCTTTGAGGTAATAGAGAACAAGAGCGTTGACAGCAGTGAACTGTTCTCTGTGCCAGCGGAATCGTCCTTTCTGGATATAATCGCACTGGAGGTATTCCTGAGCTGCCAGTAAATATCTCTCTGCTTCGCTGAATTTTCCCTGCCATGTATATGCTTGTACCATATCAAGTGCCCATTCGTGTAACAGGTCAAGAAAATATCCGTCGTTTGTTTTTTGGTACAGATTCTTGCTGATTTTTTCTATTTCACAAAGAGTAGCAAAAATTTCATGAAAACTAACGTGTTCGTTGTTAGATTTCAAAGCGTCTTTTAATTTTCTGTAATCAAACAGTACCCACTCGTCGTAGCCGTTTTCGGGATATTTGTCACGCAGATTTCTCGAAAGCTGCAGAGCCTTTTCTCTCATCTCTACCGAGTTGTCGTCTTGAACGTTAAGAGTACAGAGAAATCGCTTCCATTCTCCTGATTTAGGGGTAGGATACATCGACTCCATCCAATTAAGTGCGTTGAGTGCTTCATCAGCGTACTTGCTCTGTATATCAGTACCTTTTTTCATACATCGCATCAGGTTGATAGTCGCCCACGAATACTGTTCTGCGGTTTTCATTGTGCGATTCAGCTGATACGCTTTTTTTGATTCAGCGTAAGCGATTTTTGCGTACGGATATGCCTTTGAGTAAACCTCTGATTTGAGATAAATCCCTGCAATAGTGTGTGCGAACTTAGTAAGCTGATTCATACATCTTTCGTTATGGCCAGGATTTTTCTGTTCATACAGATTAAGATTATCCTGAACAGAATAAATCATTTTGTTTGCATCAAAATATTTTCCCAACTGCTCAAGATGCTGTTCGTTTTTTGATGTTTTGTAATCTAAAAGCTCCTTGTACCACACTTGTATCGAATGTAAGAGTATATAATTGTCTGATTCGTCTGTATAAAGATACGCGTTTTTTACTATTTCTGATAATCGTTGGTACCATATCTGAGCGTTCTGGACTTGAGAACTGCGACAACTGTCTTCACACAGTTTTACAGCATCAAACAAAAGGTCGAGGCTTGGTTTTTGTATTTGTGCGTACATCTGATACTGCTTTTCGCAACATTCTTCTTCCTTGAAATCGGATAACATATAGTGCATATAGCTTTGTGCTCCGTACAGGTAGAATAATGTTTCTTTTTCGACAAAACTGTTCTCGTTTTGTGCGTTCAGTAAAGAGAAAGATTCTTCTGACCAGTCAATTGCACCACTGTAGATGCCACGTAAAATGCAACGGATAAAAGTTTCGTTTTTTGTTTTTTGTGCGAGCTTTACAAAGTAGCTTTCGTTCCAGATTTGTTCGTCTGTAAGTGTGCCGTTGATTAAAGCATTGGCGATTTCGTCAGCGAGTTCTTCTCTTTTAAGTGTTATTCCAAGGCGGATATATTCATTCCATTGAAACTCACCGCTTTCTTTGAATTTTTCAAAAAGCTGTGTTTCATAGTTTTTCAGTACATCATCGGTTATGATGCTTCTGATACATTGTAAGTACAGAGGGTGATTGTATCTGAAGCGACCATCCTCGGATTCTTCTACCATATCGTAAAGGAAAAAGAACAACTGCTGAATATGAAGCATTGTTGTTTGAGGACAAAGCTCTGAAAGAGTGCGCAGACTGATTCCGTCAGGAGCTGCCGCCAAAAAGCCTAAAAGCTTTATTACGTCTCCTTCTCCCTGATCTTGCATAATCTGTACAGTTTTATTGACCACGGCTTTAGTCAGCTCTTCTGATGTTTCTCCGGTTGAATCAATCAGGTTTTGCATATACCTGCTGATTCCCTCCATACCTTTGTCGAGCTTTTCAGCAAGGGCAAATTCTTCGCCATCCATCATAAACAATCTCTGTAACAGCAAAGAAAGGTTGATTGGCAGATGCATTTCCTGCCTTTGGCGAATCTTCTTTGTTACTTTTGCATCCAGCGATTTTCCGCGTCGCAGAGCGACTTTTGATACAATCATCTCGACTTCGGTGTCAGTAAGCCTGTCTATCCAGCGAGATGTAAACAAATCCTCTGCTTCTTTTATATCAGTGTCACACAGACGCTGTGTACTGGTGACGAAAAACTGAATCTTCGATGTGGTATTCAACAACTGAACAATAGTCCACAGTATATCTTCTGACATCTGGTCTGCTGCGTCGATGAACACCATAACAGGCTTTGTCAGATGCTTTGACAAGCTCTGTATTTTTTTGATAGCAAGCCTTTTCGTATGATTGTCGTCTTTGAGCTTTTTATCACAAATCTTTTCAAGCTCATAGCACAACCATCTCAAAAAGGTGCCTGTGTTCTGGCAACCGGGGTTTCCGCCGTAATAAACGCAGGAAACCATATCTTTCTGTCTGCATTGGTTAGCTGCAAACGATAAAAAAGCTGATTTTCCGCATCCTGACTCACCTGAAAACCATATATTTTTCCCTGATGCATAGGAAATCGGGAGCATCTGTTCAATTTTTTCGCGGTTAACATAAGTGCTCAGGTGCTGTTGCATAACAAAGTTTGCGTTGCGGGTAATTTTTTCCTCTTCGCAAAGCTGTTCTTCGCACAAGCCTTCGTTTTCGAACAGCTTTATCAGCATCTGCTGAAGTTGTTGAGCAAACGACTCCAGACCGCATACCTTTTGTGCCTGTTCGTCCCACGAAACCTCGTAGTCTAGGATGTTTGCACCTTTTATGCTACGGATTTTTGATTTTAGCAGTTCAAGCTTTTCTTTATGCAGAGGACTTTCTGAAATGTAGTCACCACGTAGATGTGGAGGTATCTGTTCGATGAAAGAATCATTTCTGAAGCAGAAAATGCATTGGCCAAGATCAATTTCGTGTGAAAGCGCTCCGTACTGGATTTCCATTTCTGTGATGCTGATATCTTTTTGGAACTGTTCTAAACGTTCGTCCTGTAAATTTTCGAACAGTTTTGAATCTGGTATCCATCCGTAACGTTCAGAAAGCAGAACTATGAAGTATGGCACACAACGGTCAATCGCATCTACACAGACTTTGATTACCATGCGCCCGCTGTCCTCTTCGCTTAAGTTGAGAGTATCTACACCCCATCTTAAATCTACTTCTTCTGCAGTTTCTCCATATTTTTTCAGCGTGTTGCGCAAAGCAGGGAATACGATTCTGTGGATTATATCTCTTTCTTCCTGCATATCGCGGAAAGTACTTGATATGAAAAATGACTTCATATTATTCTCTCCTTCTTTTGGAGTTGCTCAAAAAAATTTTTTGTAGTATTATATCAGTAAGTAGTATAGCATATATTCTTGTGTAAATAAAGGTATTTTAAGACGAGGTGAACAAAAGTGAAAAAGTACGATATTGCGTTATTTGACCTTGACGGCACTATTTCTCAGAGTGCTCAGGGCATCAGATATTGTCTTGAAAAGACACTGGATATAATGGGGAAACCTCATCCTGATCTGAGCGATTTTTCAAAGTACATCGGACCTCCGCTTCTTCACACATTTCAGAATCTGTGCTTGTTGACTCCAAACGAAGCTCAGCAGGCGGTTGAAATATACGTCAAGCTGTACGATATCGACGGACTCAGACAGAATAAATTGTTTGATGGGATAGAAGAAGTGTTGAAAGCGTGCAACGAAAATGGTATAAGAATTGCAGTATGTTCATCAAAGCATGAAAAAATTGCAACTGAGGTTGTGAAACTGCTTGGTGTTTACGAGTACTTCGATGCCGTGTGCGGTTCGACTATCGATGGCTCACGCAAAGAAAAGGAAGAGCTCATTCCGTATGCGCTTAAAACACTCGGTGCAAGCTTTGATAAGCGTGTTGTTATGATTGGCGATACAAAATTTGACTGCAAAGGTGCGGTCTGTTGTAACGTAGATTTTATCGGCGTTACTTATGGTTATGGCACATTAGAGGATATGGTTAATGCAGGTGGAAAAAACTTTGCGGATACTCCACACAAACTTCACAATTATCTGTTTTAATATGTACAGATAAACAAGGAGCAGACAAGCAGGTTTAGCAAATCCTCTGTTATATTTGTGCGCGGCTGATAATATATATAAGGTTGAGAATGTATTGATGAGGTGCTGTGATGTTTGTTTTGAGTTTAAAACCTAAGCTTGAAAGTAAAAAAACAAAAGTGCTCGTGGCGGTTGTAGCGGTGCTTGTATGCGCTCTTTTAGCTTTTGGTTGTGTAACTTTGTTTTCATATTATCCACCTGAAACTGTATATTGCGAAGGATACGGAGAGTACTCGACTCTGGCTGCGACAGATGCTCAGGTCGAAGCTTTTGTTGAACAGTTTTATGAAGTCGAGGAGCTTTACAGTCTGCAGGAGGCTTATGTTCCTATAGAGTTCAACGAAAAGTATACCCGATACAATGATTTGCAGAAAAAGCAGGGCTTTGATCTGGAACCGTACAAAGGTGAAAAATGCAAACTCTATATGTATTCGCTGTCGGATTTCCCGATGGAGGATGAAAAAAGCTATATGTCGGTTATGGTTTACCGCGAGCGTGTGATTGGTGCTGATATTTCGACACTGGTTGCAGGAGCTGGATGTTATACCATCAACGGGGAGCAGGTGTATTGATATGGAAAGACTTGACAAGTTTATATCGACACAGACAAGTTATTCGCGAAAAGACATCAAACGTCTTGCCAGAAGCGGTGATATAACAGTGAATGGGGAGATTGTAAAAAAGACAGAGTTGAAGATTAACCCCGAAACCGATGTTGTGAGAGTTTGTGGCGAAGAGATAGAGTATAAACAGTACGTTTACTATATGATGAACAAACCTAAAGGGGTTCTGTCTGCCAGCAACGACAGAAACGCCACAACGGTTATCGATATTCTGCCTGACGAGTTTAGGCGCAAGACTCTTTTTCCTGCGGGCAGACTGGACAAGGATACGACGGGGCTTCTGATTATCACCGATGATGGTGATTTTGCACACAGAATGCTGAGTCCTAGCAAAAAGGTGTACAAGCACTATATCGCTACCCTTGACAGAGAAGTAGACGAATCGTTGAAAGAAAAGTTTGAAAACGGCATCGTGCTCGCTGATGGCACAGTGTGTCAGAAAGCTTACTTTGAAAAACTTTCTGACAACAGAGCACTCGTGAAAATATGCGAAGGAAAGTTCCATCAGGTCAAAAAAATGTTCCTTGCCTGTTCATACACGGTTGTTGAGCTTGAGAGGGTTCAGATTGGCTCGCTCAGGCTTGATAGTAATCTTGCACAATCTGAGGTGCGAGAATTGTCAAAAATGGAAATGCTACTAATTTTTGATGGAAAAATTGACTAATTTTGGTGCTTTATTTTTTACTTATGGGAATTTTATATAAAATTTTAGTCAAATATTTAGTGAAAAAATAGGTGGTAATGTATAGAATATTGTGTTACAATACTATCTGGATATAAGTAGTTGTGTATTCACACTATATTGGAGGTTATTATATGGCAAAAGTTTCATTACAGCACATTTACAAAATTTATGATGGCGGCGTAACCGCTGTTACAGACTTCAACCTCGAAATCGAGGACAAAGAATTTATCATCCTTGTTGGTCCATCAGGTTGTGGTAAGTCTACTACTCTTCGTATGATCGCTGGTCTTGAGGATATATCAAAGGGTGAACTCTACATTGGTGATATGCTCGCTAATGACGTTGCTCCAAAAGACAGAGATATCGCGATGGTATTCCAGAACTATGCTCTTTATCCACATATGACAGTTTATGATAACATGGCTTTCGGCCTTAAGCTCAGAAAGATGCCTAAGGAAGAAATCGCTAGAAGAGTTCAGGAAGCTGCTAGAATCCTTGGTATCGAGGAGTATCACGACAGAAAGCCAAAGGCTCTCTCTGGTGGACAGAGACAGCGTGTAGCGCTCGGTCGTGCTATCGTTCGTGATCCTAAGGTTTTCTTACTTGACGAGCCTCTCTCAAACCTCGATGCTAAGCTCAGAGCTAACATGAGAACTGAGATTCCAAAGCTCTACCAGAGACTCGGTACAACATTC
>JAZSHE010000198.1:0-1707 GCA_045533085.1 Ruminococcus sp. | reverse complement strand
AATGGTTGCTATTGTTGATTACGGTGTGGGCAACCTCTTCTCGCTGAAAAGCTCCTTGAGTTCTATAGGCGCAGAAGTTGTTGTAACCGCTGATAAAGATATTTTAGAAAAAGCTGATCAGATTATTCTGCCAGGTGTTGGTGCGTTTGAAGATGCAGCTGAAAAACTTAGAACAAGTGGTCTTGATGTTGTAATCAAAGAGCTTGCCAAAAAAGGCAAACCACTTATGGGTATTTGTCTTGGTATGCAAATGCTTTTTGAAAAAAGCTACGAATATGGTGAACATGAGGGACTTGGTCTTATTAGAGGTGTTGTCAAACCAATAAAAGACGTTGTTTCTGATGATTATAAGATTCCACACATCGGATGGAATCCTTTGATATTCAAAGGCGATATATCTCCTATCTTTTCAAACATCAAAGATGGCGACTGTGTATATTTTGTACATTCTTACTTTGCTACTCAGTGTGATGAATCAGTCATCGCTACTGCTGAATATGGAATTGAACTCACAGCTGCTGTTGCTGATAAAAATGTCTTCGGATGTCAGTTCCATCCTGAAAAAAGCGGAAAAATCGGTCTTGATATCCTTAAAGCATTCATTTCACTCAAGGAGGGTTGTTTATGATAATTTATCCTGCTATAGATTTGTATAACAAAAAAGCAGTACGTCTTTTCAAAGGTGATTACGCTCAGATGACTGTATATAACGACAATCCAGTAGAGGTCGCTCTTGACTTTAAAAATTGTGGTGCTACGCACATTCATCTTGTTGACCTTGAGGGTGCAAAAATCGGAACTACCCCGAATTTTGATGTTGTTAAAAACATAAAAGAAACCACATCTCTTTTCTGTGAAATTGGTGGTGGTATCAGAAGTATGGATGTAATTGATAAATATGTTTCTGTAGGAGTCGACAGAGTTATACTAGGTACAGCTGCGGTAACAAATCCAGGCTTTGTTGAAGAAGCCGTGAAAAAATATAAAGAAAAAATCGCCGTTGGCATCGACATCAAAGATGGATACGTTGCGATTAAAGGTTGGACAGAAACATCAGACGATGACGCGTTTTCATTTTGTGAAAAAATGCAGAAGATCGGAGTTAAAACTATTATTTGCACTGACATTTCAAAAGATGGTGCTATGCAGGGCACGAATCACGAGCTTTATAAAGAGTTGAGTGAAAAATTTGATATTCAGATTATCGCTTCAGGCGGTGTATCTTCAATCGATGATATTGAAAGACTAACGAAGCTTGATATACATGGTGCAATTATCGGTAAAGCTTACTACACAAAAGCTATTGATTTAAAACAGGCAATCGAGGTGTCAAAATGATTACTAAAAGAATTATTCCTTGCCTCGATGTTAAAGACGGAAGAGTAGTTAAAGGTGTTAATTTCGAAGGACTTAGCGATGTTTCCTCCCCTATCACTCTTGCGAAATATTACAGCGAATGTGGTGCAGATGAGCTGGTGTTCTATGATATTACTGCTTCTTCAGACGGCAGAAAGCTTTTCACAGATATTTTGTGTGAAACTGCAAAAAGCGTTTTCATCCCGCTCACTGTTGGTGGCGGCATAAATACTGTCGCAGATTTTGACAGAGTTTTAAAATGCGGAGCAGATAAAGTTTCTGTTAACTCAGGAGCTATAAGAAATCCGAATCTGATATACGAGGCAGCAAAGCTGTATGGCGACCAGTGTG
>JAZSHE010000192.1:0-3205 GCA_045533085.1 Ruminococcus sp. | reverse complement strand
TAAACACAGGCCCAGACACCTGCATACCAGCGTAGTAATCAGCAACAACAGGACAAAAAGCAGGAGCGTTCTTGAGATTACAAAGTTTAACCATCTCAGGGATATGCTTATGGCTTTGTGCTAAACCATACATTCTTGGAGCATCCAAAAGCGCATCTCTGGTATCACTATCATATTGTGCGATCATCTGTTTGCCGCCACCTGAGTAACCAGTCAGTGAAAAACAACTGAGGTTAGCATCAGTTTTGAGCAGTCCCGCCTTTGTAAGCGGAGCAACCAAAGCGTTGAATCCACTTGCGTGGCAACCAGGATTTGCGATACGCTTCGAATTTCTGATAACATCATAAGACTCCAGAAGTTCAGGAAAACCATAAGTCCAGTTGTCATTAACTCTGTGAGCTGTCGAGGTATCAATAACAGCAACGTTTTTGTTTTCGATCAGTGAAACAGCCTCAATAGCCGCCTTATCAGGCATGCACAAAAAAGCTATATCACAGTTATTGAGCGCGTCTTTACGAGCATCAATGTCTTTTCTGAGCTCGTCACTAAGAGTGACAAGTGTAATATCCTTGCGGTCTTTGAGTCTATCAAAAATTCTCAGACCCGTTGTGCCCGCACTACCATCTATAAAAATCTTTGTCATACTGAGAGCTTCTCTTTCACAAATTTTATCTGCATTTCTACCGACTCTACTGATGTACCACCAACACTCACACGCTTGTTAACACAGGTTGTAAGGTCGATATCATCATATACATCTTCTTCAAAGAGCTCGGAATACTCTTTGTATTTTTCAAGAGGCAGGTCCTCTAAAATTGTTTTATTTTCAATGCAGTAAGCAACAAGGCTACCTGAAATCTTGTAAGCACTTCTGAAAGGCAGACCTTTCTTTACAAGGTAGTCAGCCAGATCAGTCGCATTGATAAAGCCCTCTGATGCAGCCTTTTTCATATTGTCAGCACAAACTGCCATTGTATCAATCATAGGAGCAAAAACTTTCAAGCACATCTTAACAGTTTCGCAAGCGTCGAATATACTCTCTTTGTCTTCCTGCATATCCTTGTTGTAAGCAAGTGGAATGCCCTTAAGCATTGTGAGTGTTGCCATCAAATCGCCGTACACTCTGCCTGTCTTACCACGGACAAGCTCAGCCATATCAGGGTTCTTTTTCTGTGGCATAATCGAAGAACCAGTTGTGTAGCTGTCAGAAAGCTGAACAAACTTGAACTCCCAGCTTGACCAAAGAATGAGTTCTTCCGAAAAACGAGAGAGGTGCATCATCAGCACAGCAATCGAAGAAAGCATCTCAACGCAGAAATCTCTGTCAGATACACCGTCAAGTGAGTTCAACGCGATTGAATCAAAGCCGAGTTTCTGGGCTACAAAATACCTGTCTGTATCATAAGTTGTTCCAGCAAGTGCACAGCAACCAATCGGAGAAACGTTCATTCTCTTTTTACAGTCGTTGAGTCTGTCAATGTCACGAAGGAGCATCATAGCATACGCCATCATATGGTGACCAAATGTTACAGGCTGAGCACGCTGAAGATGTGTATAACCAGGCATAATAACCGCCTTGTTTTCTTCAGCCTGAGAAACGAGTGCTTCAACTAATGTTTTTGTAAGCTCGATTATCTCATCGCACTCATCCATAAGGTACATTCGAAGATCCAGCGCTACCTGGTCATTACGACTTCTGGCTGTGTGCAGTTTTTTGCCGACGTCTCCTACACGATTTGTGAGCACCTGCTCAACAAACATGTGGATATCCTCAGCCTCCATATCGATTTCAAGTGCACCTGAGTTTAAATCATCTAAAATCTGACCCAGAGCCTCGGTTAAAATTTCTGCATCCTCTTTTGTGATGATGTTCTGCTTTGCAAGCATTAAAGCGTGCGCGATACTACCCTTGATATCCTGCTGGTACATTTTACAATCAAAGCGGATTGATGAGTTAAAATCATCAGCGATTTTTGATGTCTCTCCGCTTGTTCTTCCTGCCCACATTTTAGCCATAATAATTACCTTCTTACTTAAAAATCCTTAACCAATATATTTTACTATATAAATGCTGTTTTTTCAACAATTTATTTGAATATTGAGTAATATTGAAATGTCCTGCACAGAAAAGCTGTGCAGGACAGACGATTGATCAATTATTTGCCGTCAACCTCAGCCTGTACCTTGATTGGAAGACCGAAGAGGTTGATGAAGCCTGCTGAGTCTGTCTGGTCATAGTCAGACTCCTCGAATGTAGCGATTTCTTCGCTGTAGAGTGAGTATGGACTCCATACGCCAGCGTTGATCATATTACCCTTGTAGAGCTTGAGTCTTACTTTACCAGTAACTCTCTCCTGAGTCTTGTCAACGAAAGCTGAAAGAGCTTCTCTTAATGGTGTAAACCACTGACCGTTATATACGAGCTCAGCAAATGTGATAGCGAGCTTTTCTTTCTCATGCATTGTATACTTGTCAAGACAGATTGTCTCTAAAACTCTGTGAGCCTTGTAAAGGATTGTACCACCTGGTGTTTCATATACGCCACGGCACTTCATACCAACGAGACGGTTCTCAACGATGTCGATGATACCGATACCATTAGCACCGCCAAGCTCATTGAGCTTTAAGATGATGTTCTTTGCGCTCATCTTCACGCCATCAAGAGCTACAGGAATACCCTGCTCAAAGTCGAGCTCGACGTATGTTGGCTTATCAGGAGCCTGAAGTGGGGATACGCCCATCTCAAGGAAGCCTTCCTTCTCATACTGTGGCTCATTACCTGTATTTTCAAGGTCAAGACCCTCGTGTGAAAGGTGCCAGAGGTTCTTATCTTTTGAGTAATTTGTCTCTCTGTTAATCTTGAGCGGAATGTTGTGTGCCTCAGCGTAAGCAATTTCTTCTTCACGACCCTTGATATCCCACTCACGCCATGGAGCGATGATTGGCATATTTGGAGCAAAGTGCTTGATAGCAAGCTCGAAACGAACCTGGTCGTTACCTTTACCTGTACAACCGTGAGCGATAGCGTCAGCACCCTCTTTGAGAGCGATTTCAACAAGACCCTTTGCGATACATGGACGAGCGTGTGATGTACCAAGGAGATAATCCTCATATACAGCGCCAGCCTTCATTGTAGGGATGATGAAGTCGTCAACGTACTCATCTGTGTGGTCTAAAACGTAGCACTTTGAAGCACCAGTAGCGA
>JAZSHE010000063.1:0-4429 GCA_045533085.1 Ruminococcus sp. | reverse complement strand
CACTTGTACGCAGGAATGACGAAGAAATAGAAATCCCTACTGATGATGTAGTAGTTAATGATACTGTAATTTTCAAAAGCGGTGACAGGATTTCAATAGATGGTTCTGTGATAAGCGGAAATGGTTTTACTGACGAATCTGCTCTCACCGGTGAGAGTATGCCTGTTGAAAAAACTTGTGGCAACAAGGTGTTTTGTGGTACAACGCTTACTGGTGGATACATCGAAGTAACTGCAGAAAAAGTCAAGGGCGATACTACTCTCTCAAAAATCATCTCTCTTGTTGAAGAAGCAGCATCATCAAAGGCACCTATCGCAAAGCTCGCAGACACAGTAAGTAAGTTTTTTGTACCAACTATCATATTACTATCTATAATAACGACGCTTGTGTGGAATTTCTCGCAGGATAATTTCGCCACTGCTTTATCATTCGGTATTGCTGTTATGGTCATTTCGTGCCCGTGTGCACTTGGACTTGCAACTCCAACCGCAATAATGGTATCGACCGGTGTAGCGGCACAGAATTCAATTCTCATCAAATCATCACAAGCGCTCGAAATACTCAGCAAAGTCAAAAATGTTGTTTTTGACAAAACGGGTACAATAACCGAGGGCAAACCTCAGGTAACTGAAATAAAGTTGCTCAGTGTTTTAGATAAAGACGAATTACTGAAAATTGCTGCAAGTATTGAAAAGTTCTCACAGCACCCTCTGGCTCACGCAGTAATCAGTGCATATAACAGTAATGACTTTTACGATGTTGAAAACTTTGAGAGTATCAACTCAAAAGGTCTCAAAGGCACTATAAACTCTGTCAACTATAAAATAGGAAACCGCGAATTTGTAGAATTTTATAACACACCAGATGATAATAACAAAGGTTGCACTAAGTTATATATCAGCGGTAACGACAGAATGGTCGGAATTATTTATATAACAGACAAAATCAAAAAGTCAAGCGAATATGCGATAACCGAACTCAACAATTTGGGTATCAACACATATATGCTGACGGGCGACAACGAACATTCGGCTGAATTTGTAAAAAAACAAACAGGTGTAACCCATGTATACAGTTCGCTGATGCCTGAAGATAAAGAAAAAATCGTAAAATCGCTCAAAAACGATGGTGTCACAGTAATGGTTGGCGATGGTACCCACGACTCCCCTGCGCTTATCAGCGCGGATGTTGGTATAGCGATCGGTGCAGGTACTGATATAGCGATTGATTGCGCTGACATTATACTGACAAAATCCGACCTGTGTGACGTGTTGACAGCGATACAGCTGAGTAAAGCAACCCTCAAAAATATCAAAGAAAATCTTTTCTGGGCTTTCATTTACAATCTGATATTCATACCAATTGCGGCAGGTTTGTTCTACCCATGGTTAGGGCTGAGATTAGAGCCGATGTACGGAACAATAGCGATGAGCCTGAGCTCGATTTGTGTTGTATCAAATTCGCTCAGACTAAAAAATTTCAAATCTAAATATATATTTAAGGAGAGTAAAAAGAATATGAAAACTATGATTATTGATGGTATGATGTGTATGCACTGCAAAGCACACGTGGAAAAAGCGCTCAATTCCATCGAAGGTGTTACAGCAACAGTTGATTTGGATAGCAAATCAGCAAGTGTAACAGGAGATGTCAGCAACGAAGTACTGACAAAAGCAGTAACGGATGCAGGATACACTGTAATATCAATCGAATGATAAAAGAAAAAAGGCTGTATGCAAAATGCATACAGCCTTAATTTTGTTATTCAGCTTTGTTGTCTGTAGAAAATACTTCTTTGAAAGTTGTTGCCATAGTAGCAATACCCTGAAGTTCAGATGGTATAAAAATCTTTGTAGCTTTACCATCTGCTATTTTCTGGAGTGACTCAAGGCTCTTCAGTGCGATAACCTTGTCGCTTGGAGAAGCCTCGTTGAGCATTTTGAGAGCGTCTGCATACGCCTGTTGTACCGCTCTGATAGCCTGCGCCTCACCTTCAGCTTCACGGATTTTTGACTCTTTCACAGCGTCAGCCTTCAGGATTGTTGACTCTTTAAGACCTTCTGCAACAAGAATCTGGCTACGCTTCTCACCTTCTGCATCGAGGATTCTAGCTCGACGCTCACGCTCTGCCTTCATCTGTTTTTCCATGGCATCCTGAATTTCACGTGGTGGTAAGATGTTCTTTAACTCAACACGGATAACTCTGATACCCCATGCATCAGTAGCTTCATCAAGAATGATTCTGATTTTGTCGTTGATAGTATCACGTGATGTGAGTGTGTTATCAAGCTCGAGGTCACCGATGATGTTACGCAAAGTTGTAGCAGTAAGATTCTCGATAGCTGACAGCGGACGCTCAACACCATAAGTATAAAGCTTAGGATCAGTAATTTCATAGTAAACTACTGTATCAATCTGCATTGTAACATTATCTCGTGTGATAACCGGCTGTGGCGGGAAATCGACAACCTGCTCTTTGAGTGAAACTCTCTTTGCGATACGGTCAATAAACGGAATCTTAAGATGAAGACCAGTTGCCCAAGTTGCGTTGTATGCGCCGAGACGCTCAACTACAAAAGCATGTGCCTGTGGTACGATTTTAATGTTGCCTACAATAAGCAAAATCGCAAATACCACAAGTGCAAAAATAATAAATAAACCCATAATTTACTTCCTTTCGTATAAATCTATTAATCAGTAGCTTCAACAACGAGCTTTGCGCCCTCGATTGCCTTAACTACTACTTTGGTATCTTTTGTGATAACTGTGTCATCAGCACTTTTAGCACTCCAAACAGTATAACCAACTTTGACTTGTCCTACAGCTCTGAGATTATCAATATCAGAGATTACAACAGCCACCTTACCAATATTCCTGTCAGAATTAGTATTTGTCATTTTAACAGTTGTGATACGTTTAGCCAAAGGTCTGGTAGCTATAAGTGACACAACCGTGATTACAACAGCTACGACAATCTGAATCCAGATTTTATCGGTTACAAGTGAAGTAACACAGCCACCGACCGCGCCCAGTGCAAACCAAATCGACACCAGCTGTGGAGTAAGCGCCTCAACTAAGCCAAGCACAACAGCAAGTACCAACCAAAAAATTGACATTTTTCTCATCTCCTTTGCGAGAATTATATCATTTATTTATTAAACGGTCAATAAATTAGCGTTAAATGTATGTTAATTAATTAACGTAATATTTTTTTGACTTTTGTTCTGTGCGTGGTATAATAATATAAGAATAAGTAAAGGTGGTGCAGTTATGGCATTTGATACTTTCGATGAAGGCATCAGTTTGGGTGGTGTCAGAAGTAAAACTGAAATCAGGACTCTTATTTGCTATATATTTGACAGAGTAGGAGTACCGATGAAAAAAGATACTGTCGTTACTGCATTACTCCAAAAAGGTCTTGCGAACTATTTTGAATGTAGTTCGAGTTTTGACGACCTTTGCAAAAACAAAAATCTGCTTCTTGTTGACGAAGAAAAGAAACTTTACTTTGTATCAGAATCGGGCAAAATGATTGCACGTCAGCTTGATGACACTCCCGCCTACACCGTAAAAGAAAAGGCGTGTGAGTGCACACTTTCACTTCTTGAAAAAGAACGCATTGAGAAAGAAAACGTTGTAACGATAACAAAGGTTGATAACGGATATAATGTAAACTGTTCTATCTCTGGTGGAGATATGGATTTGCTCAAATTCTCGCTTTATGTTCCTGATATAACTCAGGCCCGAATCGTCAGAAAAAGCTTTCATAAGAACCCACAACAGTTCTACAATGTTGTTATCGCGATGCTCACAAGAAACAAGAGTTCTGTTGTCGAAGCTTTAAAAGACCTCAATGGTCTACTGTAATCACGCAAGTACACTCATTATAACCAGAAGCGCTACTGATGGGATTCCTCCCGCTACTGTTGTCATCAACGACAGCTCTGTAACAGGAATCAGCACACCCGTCAGGGATGACAACACGTTGACAACCACAAGACACAATGGTCCACATAGCACTGAAAAAAAAGCCCTTTTGCAGGGCTTTTTTCTTTTGCCCCAAAAATGTATAACAGAAAACACAAGAAAAACAGCTAACGAAAATGAGAATAATCTTAACATATAGTATCTCCAAACAAAAAAAGACTATCGGAAAACCCGATAGTCAATTTTATGAGATAAGTGTTCAAAATTATGCTGTAAAGTAAGCGATAATGTTGAGAGCAAGTACAATAGCAACGAAAGCTATAGCTACCCACTTTGTAGCCTTAGCAAGCTTAGCGTCGATTGAACGAGCCTTATTCTTTGAGAAGAATGTATCAGCACCGCCGGATACAACACCGAGACCCTGCTGGTTACCTTCCTGAAGAATAATTACGAAAATCATAATCAAAGATGCAACGATTAAAAGAGCACCTAAGATATAACC
>JAZSHE010000120.1:0-2525 GCA_045533085.1 Ruminococcus sp. | reverse complement strand
TTGAAAGACCACTATCCAACTCTTAAGTTAGGTGTTGGTGAAGCTTTACAGTGTCCAACTATCCTTGACAACGGCTTTGGCGGTCACAGAATTGAGGGTATCGGCGACAAGCACATCCCATTCATCCATAATGTCAAGAATACAGATATGGCAATCGCAATTGATGACGAAGACAGCCAGAGACTGTTAAGACTTTTCAACACAGAAGATGGTAAGGCATACCTCATCAACGACCTTGGTCTTGACAAAGAGTTTGTCGAGAAACTTTCATGGCTTGGTATCTCAGGTATCGCAAACATCCTTTGCTGTATCAAAATGGCAAAATACTACGAATTCACAGAGCACGATATTGTTGCTACTGTTCTCACTGACAGTGCTGGTATGTATCAGTCAAGAATCGAAGAGCTCAACGAAATGCACGGTGAGTACAACCTCAAAGAAGCTGAAATTGACCACAAGCTTCATATGCTCGGTCTTAAAACTGACAACCTCATCGAACTTACATACGCTGACAGAAAGCGTGTTCACAACCTCAAGTATTACACATGGGTTGAGCAGCAGGGCAGAACTGTCGAAGAACTCGACGCTTTGTGGTATGACACAGAGGGCACATGGGACAAGGTTCACAAGCAGTGCGAAGAGCTCGACGCTCTCATTGACCAGTTCAACGAAGAGGTTGGCATCTTAAAGACTCTGTAACAGGTGAAACTATGAAAAACGTAAAATACTTACAGTGCGTAAAATGCGGCAAGACCTATGAAGCTACTGCTGATGCAACAACCTGTGAATGTGGTGGCATCTTAGACGTAATTTACGACTACGAATATATCAAAACTATTTTCAACAAAGACGTCCTCAAAAAACGCGAGGATGAAACAATGTGGAGATACCGTGAGCTTCTTCCTATTGAAGAAGACACCACTCCAAAGGGTTTAAGAGTCGGCAACTCACCACTATACGAATCAGACAAAGTCGCAAAAATGCTCGGCATCAAAAAGCTCTACATCAAAGATGACGGTGTTAATCCGACATCTTCCTTAAAAGACAGAGCTTCTGCGATGGCTGTCACAAAAGCTATAGAAGCAGGCTACGAGACAATTGCTTGTTCTTCAACGGGTAATGCTGCTTCTTCTCTTGCTGGCAATGCCGCTGCCGCAGGACTCAAGACATACATCTTTGTTCCTGAACGTGCGCCAAAGGGTAAAATCGCCCAGCTGATGATGTTTGGTGCAAACCTCACTGCAGTTAAAGGCACTTACGAAGAAACCTTTGAGCTTTCAAAGGCAGCTATCGATAAGTATGGTTGGTACAACAGAAATGCCGCCATCAACCCATATTTAAGCGAAGGCAAAAAAACTGTATCGTTAGAGCTTATTGAACAGCTCGACTTTAATGCTCCAGACTATGTTGCGATTTCTGTCGGTGACGGCTGTACAATAGCAGGAGTTTACAAAGGACTTTACGATATGTACTCGGTTGGACTTATCAACAAGATCCCACGTCTTATTTCGGTTCAGGCAAGTGGCTGTTGTCCAATCAACGTCGCCGCCGCTAACAAAACAAACTACTGGACCCCACAGGAAGAAAACACCTACGCCGACTCAATCGCTGTTGGTGTACCAAGAAACCCTGACAAAGCTATCAACGCTATTTTGGATTCAAACGGCATCACAGTTAATGTTACTGATGATGAAATCAGAGCGGCCCAGCGATTCCTCGCAAAGGAATGTGGTGTATTCGGCGAACCTGCAGGTGTTACTGCCACAGCAGGTCTTATAAAACTGTGTGAAGCAGGAGCTATCGAAGAAGACGCTACAGTTGTTTCAATCGTTACAGGTAACGGCTTGAAAGACATCGAAAGCGCAATCGCTAACTGTCCTTCACCTGTGTATTCCAGAAACGATTTAGCTGAATTTGAAAACGAATTTTCAAAGCTCGGCATAACAGTTGAATGATTTCAGTTTGCATTATCAACATTCATCTCATTAAAAGTTAACATAAATAAAGTAAAGGCTTTCCCGAATTGTTTTTTGGAAAGCCTTTTTGTTTATATATCAAGCATATTTTTTGAACGGTTAACATACTTGCCTTTGTTTGGCATCACAAGTTCACCGTTTTTGACAATCTCTCTGCCTCTGAGATAAACAGATGCAATCTTACTCTTTATGCGAACACCCTCATAAGGGGTATAATCAGCGTTACTGTGGTGGGTATTTTTCGTGATGAAACTCTCGGCTTTTGGGTCGAGAACAACAATGTCAGCATCACTACCGGCTTTTATCACACCCTTCTTCGGATACATTCCGTATAATTTCGCAGGATTTTCACATAACAGCCTGCACATTTGTTCAACGCTGATACGCTTTTTGCACACACCATAAGTGTACATCAGAACACCTCTAGTCTCAACTCCCGGCATACCGTTAGGCATTTTCGAAAAATCTTCGAGTCCGACGTTTTTCTGCTCAAGAGTGAACGAACAGTGGTCTGTTGCAACTGTCTGGATTTCTCCAGACTTCAACGCT
>JAZSHE010000006.1:0-15928 GCA_045533085.1 Ruminococcus sp. | reverse complement strand
GTGACCTTCTTTGTTTGTTGTGTATGGTGATGTAGCAGCAGGACCACCCCAGATTGATGAACAACCTGTAGCGTTAGAAACGTACATTCTGTCACCGAAGAGCTGAGTGATGAGTCTTGCGTATGATGTCTCAGCACAACCAGCACATGAACCTGAGAACTCGAGGAGTGGCTGCTTGTACTGTGAAGAAATCACGTTGATGTTAGCTGTTGTCTCAGGCTTTTCTGTAACGTTAGCAACACAGTAATCAAATACTGCCTGCTCAGCATCCTGAGTCTCACGAGGTACCATTGTGAGTGAGTTTGTAGGACAAACGCCGATACAAACACCACAACCCATACAGTCAAATGGAGAAACAGCGAGTGTGTACTTGTATTCTGTCTTAACGATTGGCTTCTCACAAACTCTTGTGTTCTCAGGAGCGTTAGCGAGCTCTTCTTCGTTAAGTGCAAATGGACGGATTGTAGCGTGTGGGCAAACAAATGCGCACTTGTTACACTTAGCACAAGTAGCCTCGTTCCACTGTGGAACCATAACGGCTACGCCGCGCTTCTCGTAAGCAGAAGCACCCTGCTCAAATGTACCGTCAGCGTGGTCGATAAATGCTGATACTGGGAGTGAGTCACCCTCCATCTTACCAACTGGGAGCATGATTGAGTCTACCATCTTAACGAGCTTCTCTTTACCAACAGAAGCTGTAGCCTCAGTAGTATCAACAGCGTTAGCCCACTGTGCAGGAACGTCAATCTTCTTGTATGCTGATACACCTGCGTCGATAGCCTTGTGGTTCATATCAACGATATCCTGACCCTTCTTGAGGTAGGATCTTGTAGCAGCGTCCTTCATGTACTGAACAGCATCTTCGATTGGCATAACCTTAGCAAGAGCGAAGAAAGCAGCCTGAAGGATTGTATTTGTACGCTTGCCCATACCGATTTCAACAGCAAGGTCAATAGCGTTAACTGTATAAAGCTGGATGTTGTTCTCAGCGATATATCTCTTTGTAGCAGCGTCGAGGTGCTTGTCGAGTTCTTCAGCTGACCACTGGCAGTTGATGAGGTAAACACCGCCTGGCTTAACGTCCTGAACCATCTTGTAACCCTTTAATACGTATGATGGGTTGTGACAAGCAACGAAGTCAGCCTTGTTGATGTAGTATGGGCTCTTGATAGCCTTATCACCGAATCTCAAGTGAGAAATTGTGATACCGCCTGTCTTCTTTGAGTCATACTGGAAGTAAGCCTGAACGTACTTGTCAGTGTGGTCACCGATGATCTTGATAGAGTTCTTGTTAGCACCAACAGTACCGTCACCGCCAAGACCCCAGAATTTGCACTCGATTGTGCCTTCTGCAGCTGTGTTTGGTGATGGAACCTCTGGTAATGAGAGCTCTGTAACGTCGTCCACGATACCAAGTGTGAACTGTGGCTTTGGAGCGTCTTTCTTAAGCTCTGTGTATACAGCGAAGATAGATGATGGTGGTGTGTCTTTTGAACCAAGACCGTATCTACCACCACAAACTGTAGCCTGTCTGCCACACTTTGCAAGAGCAGCAACAACGTCGAGGTAAAGTGGCTCGCCGAGTGCGCCAGGCTCATTTGTTCTGTCGAGTACAGCAATCTTCTTAGCTGTAGCAGGGATAGCCTCAACGAGCTTCTCTGCTGAGAATGGTCTGTAAAGTCTTACCTTAACAAGACCAACCTTCTCACCGTTTGCGTTCATATAGTCGATAACTTCTTCTGCAACGTCACAGATAGAACCCATAGCAACGATAACGCGCTCTGCGTCCTCTGCACCGTAGTAGTTGAAGAGTTTGTAGTCTGTACCGAGTTTAGCGTTAACCTTGTTCATGTACTCCTCAACAATACCTGGTACTGCATCGTAGTACTTGTTACAAGCTTCTCTGTGCTGGAAGAAGATGTCGCCGTTTTCGTGTGAACCACGCATTACAGGACGCTCTGGGTTTAAAGCTCTCTTTCTGAAGCCATTAACTGCGTCCATATCGCACATTTCTTTAAGATCTTCGTAATCCCAGATCTCAATCTTCTGGATTTCGTGTGATGTTCTGAAACCGACAAAGAAGTTGATGAATGGAACTCTTGACTTGATTGTTGCAAGGTGAGCAACAGCACCTAAATCCATAACTTCCTGTGGGTTAGTTTCAGCGAGCATAGCAAAACCTGTCTGACGGCATGCATAAACGTCAGAATGGTCGCCAAAGATGTTGAGAGCGTGTGAAGCTACACAACGAGCAGATACGTGGAAAACTGATGGGAGCAGTTCGCCTGCGATCTTGTACATGTTTGGAATCATGAGGAGCAAGCCCTGTGAAGCTGTGTAAGTAGTTGTGAGCGCACCTGCGTTGAGTGAGCCGTGAACTGTACCTGCAGCACCTGCTTCTGACTGCATTTCCTCTACCTTAACTGTTGTGCCAAAAATATTCTTCTGGCCCTGTGCTGACCACATGTCAACATAGTCTGCCATTGGACTTGAAGGAGTGATAGGATAAATACCTGCTACTTCAGTAAACGCGTATGAGACATAAGCCGCAGCGTTGTTACCGTCCATGGTTTTCATTTTTCTTGCCACTTTAATTTCCTCCCTTTTAGTGATGCCACTGTAAGATGAGCTCTTTCTTACACCGGCGTAAAGTGTACTGTAGGGTGAAAAAATCTTTCTTCTCGCCCCACCTCGATAATAATAACACTTTTTATCCTTTATGTAAAGTGTAAAAAATATCTTATTTTAACAAAAATTTTACAGTAATTTAAACAATTAATGAACGACAAAAGCCGTAATTCCCCTCACATATAAAACCAAGCCTTTGTTATAGCACAAATGTTGATAATATAGCTTTGCTGGCGGTTGTTGATTGCTGGCAAAGCTCCCCGACGATTTATATATCAATTTTGTCATTTGACATTGGTCATATAATTTTGTACACTTATAATGTATATAAATACACATTTGAAAGGATGACCATATTATGCCTGACGATTCAGGTAGTAACAAGCTTAACAAAAAGCATAAATTAATGGAACGACTTTTCGGTTCGAAGTCAGATACCGAGAAAATTCAGGAAACCGAGGACGAAATCCTCTCGCTTGTCGAAGAAGGTCAGGAAAAGGGCTTCATCGGCGATGACACAAAAAACATCATCGAAAACATCTTTGATTTTGATGACACGGTCGCGTACGAAATTATGACCCACCGCAGAGATATGGTTGTAATCGAAGACACTGACTCGCTCGAGGAGGCTGTCAACATCGCGGTTGAGTCGGGCTATTCCCGTATTCCTGTATACAGTGGTGACATCGACACTATCATCGGTGTTCTTTACGTCAAAGACCTGTTGAAATATGTCTGTCACGATGTCCCGAAAAACTTCAAGATTTCTGACATTGTACGCAAGGTTCTGTTTGTACCGCGCACAAAGGATTGTCGCTCTCTGTTCTCTAAAATGAACAAAGAAAAAACGCAGATCGCCATTGTTGTCGATGAGTACGGCGGAACAGAGGGACTGCTCACTTTAGAAGATTTAATCGAGGATATCTTAGGCAATATTCAGGACGAATATGACAACGAACAAGAAGAAATCAAACAGATTTCCGAGAAAAAATTCACCGTCGATGGCTCAACTTCAATCGAAGATGTCGAGTCACTCATAAACGAGGATATCTACGACGATGACTCAGACACAATCGCGGGCTTTATGCTCACACAGCTCGGGCGTGTTCCACACAAGGACGAACATCCAAGCATCACGCACAAGGGCTTTAAGTTCACGGTATTAAAAACCGAGGACAGACGTATGAAAGAAATCCTCATCGAAAAGCTCGACTGATTCAAAGATAAAAACACTACAAATTGATATCGACACAAAGTGTCACAGGAGGAAATTATGAAAAGATTTATTTATGCAACTCTCGCTGCTATGATGTTTGCAACAATGCTCACTGGTTGCACCGTAAAAACAACCGTTGCACCAAAATACACAGACAACTTTGCTGACTCATACGCTTCAAAAAAGGAAGTTGACTCAAACGGTAACGTAAAGTATGAATTCGAAAAGGAAGAGTACGACCAGTTTACTGCCGACTACTACGAAGAAGTAAAAGAAGAGTCACGTCTCGAAATCGAAAGCTCAGGTCAGTACTCATACTACAACCCTGAAATCACAGAAATCATCGTTGGTATTACACCTGAGGCATACGAAGAACTCGGCGAAGAAGCTCTCAAAGCCGAGGCTCAGAAGGTTGGCGAATCCGCTATGAAATACCAGATGAACCTCAAGAATCCAAAGGGCGAGCTTACTGTTACATACAGAAATGCTAACACTGCTGATGTTTACTTTACAATCACAGTAACTGCTTAAAACGCACCACAAAAGCTAAGTAAAAAAGCTCAATAAAAACAACAAAGGGACGCACATAGCGTCCCTTTAATTTTGCTTTTCTTTTGTACTGTGGTTACCAGATTGACGGATCGTACTTATCCCACGATGAAATAAACAGCTGTGCCGCTGAGTAATATCCCGGATAGCCCTCGATTTCACAAATAGCAACTGCCATGTAATCATACTCAGGTCTGAGGATGTTTGCTCTGTGTCCAGGTGAATTCATCCAACCTTGTACAACGTGCTCAGCCGAATACACATACAGTGCGAGATTTTCGCCCGCTCCCCAATAGCTCGGTGCTTTGTAATCTTCAAAAACCGTGTGCCACGCTCTGCCGTCAGGTCTTGTGTGCGAGAAGGTTTCTTCGCTAGCACACTCGCGTGCTCTTACTGTGGCGCACTCGTAGTAATCATAAGCGAATTTCACAGGTTTAACGCCATGCTTTTCACGTTCGATGTTAACAAGTCTTAATATCTCAAGCTCGATTTCATTAGGGAAGTTGCCCTGTGGCTGGGTTTCTTCCTCAGTAGGAGGCTGAGTCTCAGGCTGCATCTTCTCCTCGACAGGGAAAATGTCGATAATCTTAGCAACATACTGCTGGACTGTCGTACAATCTATGATAGCAATCTTGCCGTCACCATCAACATCAATCAAATTCAGTGTTTCGTCATCAAGAGTGATAAGTTTTGCGAGATGCTGTTGTATTGACGTAACATCAATGATATCAACCTTGCCGTTGTGATCAGCGTCACCAAAGGCAGAGCTCTTAGCAAGTACCACAGAAGTACTTACAATCATAATAGTCAGTGCAATTACCAGCGCAACAAATCGTTTCATGAGTATTTTACATCACCTTTACGTATTTTTACGAATGTATTATAGCACACTTTTTGTGAGATTTCAATAAACTTTTGTATTTATATTATGATTTTTTATCAATCACAGAGATTGTTAACACAACACTCAACACAAACGTCAATGTCGCCGTTTGTGGACTTTCCATATTTTTAGCACAGGCTTTTACGGCACGAACATAACGTTCCAAAACAAGCTTTTCATGTTATCACAGTAGTATGAAACAAATTAACAACTCTGTTTTTTGACTTTGTTCTCAAAAAAGAGCTGTTCTTTATCTTTATATTTAGATTTATTGAACTTGCATATCCGTACTGATATAATGGATATCAGTTTTATTTTGGGATTTTTTGGAGGATATAAAAATGAAAAAACTCAAGCAACTGTTGGCTTTTGTGATAATGCTGACGATACTCATCTCATCTTTGCCGCTACACGCCGGCGCAGAGCAAGCTCATAACAACGAAGCTTCGACTAGTCAGATTTCTCACATAGAGTCAAATAATGAATTTTCAGATTATGGAACCGGCGATTTGAGCCTGAGCATAAAAAATCCCGATAATCCGAGTGTTATATCCTCAGTCAGCGATTACTTTGAACTTGCTCATGCAAATCAAAACAGCAAGAAAGATGTCGCTCCAATTGGCGCATCATCTCTCCCGTCGTCTGTTGACAACAGTCTTTCGCCATACTTTCCTGAAATTGAAAATCAGGGTTCAATCGGCTCATGTGTTGCATTTTCCTGTGTTTACTATCAATTCACCTACGAAATGAACAAATCAAGAGGAGTCAAAACAACAAAAGATAACACATTCTCTGTTAAGTGGACATACAATCTAATAAACCACGGTATTGACGCTGGTTCCGCTTATTTCAACGCTTACGATTTATTAAACCAACACGGATGCCCTTCGAGCAAGTCCGTACCATACGACACAACAGATTATCTGAGCTGGAGCACAGACGAGAAAATCTGGCGCGAGGCTATGCGCTATCGTATTGATGATTATCAGCTTTTTGACTCAATCGGCAAAGAAGGCAAAGAAATCACTTCGTCTGACGATCCTGATTTGCTCCCTATCAAAACCGCGCTTTCAAACGGCGATGTTCTGAGCTGTTCAACCTACATCAACGGTTGGGAAAAGAAAGAGCTAAAATCAAATCCCGATACTCCGGAAAACGATAAATTTGCAAACGAACAATACTTAAGATGTATGCCTTACACCGATGGCAGTCATCGTATCACAATTGTCGGATACAACGATGAGCTGTGGTGTGACATCAACGAAAACGATAAAGTGGACGACGGTGAAATGGGCGCGCTTAAAATCGCTAACTCATGGGGCACCGACTATGGTAACGATGGCTTTTTGTGGGTCGCTTACGATGCACTTAACATGGTATCGTGTGTAGATGGTGTTATCGATAATCCAAAGAGAGACCGTCCTATTACCGAAGTCACAAGAATAGATGTAAGGCCTGAAAACAAAGGTAATGATATATACGTTAAACTAACTGTAAATACCGCAAACAGATCTCAGTTTTACGCTATACTTTCGTCCACACTCCACGGAAGCGAGTACAAACGATACCTTCTCGGAGAAGCGGCTTATTACGGTCCAACTAACTCATACGCATTTGACGGCACAAAGACCGCTTGTGATGCTACGCTGCTATACCCACTTGACGACCTGTCCCCTACTCTGACACCAAACAATTTTGAGGACCACAACTTTGATATATTAATCAAAGATTCAACCTCGGACTCAAGTAGCGTTACAGTCAAGAACATTTCACTTGTAAACGAGCATACAGGCAAAGAATACAAAGTCAACGCAAATTATCCTGTAAGCGTAAATGGCAGTGAGTTCAGTTCAAATATCAAAGAGAAAACTACTGACAGCGTTGTAGTTTATTACACAGGTTTTGATAATCCTAACCTCCACTACAAAAACGCAAATGGTAGTTTCACCAAAGTAAAAATGCAGGAAAACGACGAGCGTCACGGATATCTGTACAAATACGTTTTTGAAAGAACAAATTCAGACGTCACTCTCTATTTCAGCGATGACTCCGGTAAAATCGATAACAACAACGGAAGTTACTACACCGCTAAAAACGGACTGAACTACTATTACACCAAAGGTCAGCGCGAACCTCTTGAAATCACAGATTTAAAATTGACAAATGGTACTCCTGACGTAGGCCAAAAATGTCTTCTTGATTTCAACACAACAGGCGGATATGAACCGTACAAATACAAATACACCCTCGAAGACCTTAACACAGGTAAGATACAGACCATTGATTACCACCTGTTGTATTCTGCAAATCCACTCAGATTCTCCAGTGAAACAACATATAAAATCACTGTAGAAGTAATGGACTACGCTAAACAAACCGCGGTAACCTCTATGATTATTGAGGTAACAGATCATCCGCTTGAGATTGCACAGCTTTCAGCAGATAAGCAAAACGGTATTGTATCAAAAGAGATGAAGTTCTCGAGCACAACTGCATTCGAGGGACTTTCATCAGGTGGCTATACCCCTAAGTCACACTTTGTTATTAAAGACAGCACAGGCAAAGTGTGGTTCGATGATATGGTAAAATACACAACCTACGATATGGGAATCCGCACCACAACGACCGTTTGTGGCTTTATCCCACAAAAAGCAGGCGAATATACGCTCACCGTATCGCTGACCGACTATAACAAAGAGTATGCAGAAAAAACAATAAATTTCACCGTTTACGATATGATTTACGGCGATGCTGACGGCAATGGTGCTGTCAATATTATGGATGCAACAATCATACAGTACCATCTTGCGAATATCGATACTAAGGGTAATATTTATCTCGATCTTGCTGATTGTGACACAAAAGAAAGCGTGAACATCATGGATGCAACCACTGTTCAGCTCTACCTTGCTCACAAAGAAAACAGCGGCAAAACCGGCAACGTTATTGAGTACGTTCCACCTACACAAGAAGAAACAATCAAGCCGACAGAAGAACCAACTGTAGTTAAGTCGAACACGGTTACATTTACAAATTCACTTAACTGGAGTGGTACAATCTACTGTTACTACTGGAGTGACCAGAACACAGCGATGACATCGTGGCCCGGCAAAGCCATGACAAACTCAGGCTCAAACGAGTTTGCTCAGACACTTTACACCTTCGATGTACCAAATGGAGCAAACTACCTGATTTTTACAAACGGCAGTTCCCAGACAGTTGACATCAAGTATAGCGGCGGCGAAGTTAAATACTACGCATTAAACACCAAAACAGGCAACGGCTACAACGTCGAAACATGGTGACACAAAAACACCCCGAGCATAAACTCGGGGTGTAGTTTTTTGTCAGTTTTTATCAGATGTTCATAGAAGTGAAGAAATCCTCGAGCTGGGTCTGGTCCATACTCTTGTGCTGTACAAGTTTATCTGTGAGCGCATCAAGCACAGCACGGTTGTCGCGAATCATTTCACAAGTGCGGTTGTATTCTTTCTTCATCTGCTGCTCGATTTCGTCCTGAGTCCAGCGGGCATACAGCTTGTCACCCATCGCGTACTCGTTTAAGCACAGCTTCATAAAGTAGCGCGCCTGCTTGATATCAGCACTTGCGCCCGTGTTTGTGCCCGCGGTATCACCATATACTTCTATCTCTGCAACACGTCCTGCAAGACAGCGACAAACTCTGTCCATCAGCTCGCGGTATGTGTAGGTGCCGTTTTCTTTTTCAGACGCACTTTCCATATATCCGCCAAAGCTTCCACGGGAGACAACTGTCAGGAAAGATGGTGTCACACCGCACAAACGACATACTAGTGCGTGGCCTGCTTCGTGACACGCTGTCTGACGCAGATGTTCAGGATCCATCTTGTTAACATCGCCAAAGCGATATGCATCAAACGCTTCCATATACGATGCGCCATCAGGCTTCTTGTCGCCAAGAACTCGTGCGTAATTTGAGTTTATCATTTCCAGATCAGCATTGTTCATACCGCCTGTACGTTTAGCCATATTTTTCAGTATTTTTTCGTGGTTCTCACCAAAGTGGATACCGTGATTTTTCAGACTCTTTTCAAGCAGAGCGTAACGGTCATCGGTATCAGGGAGATCAATGAGAATCTTTCTGTCAAAACGTCGCACAAATGCAGGGTCGAGCACTCTGGCGGTTTCGCCATCTATATCGTAGTTTGTAGCAGCCAGCACAAATACAGGACGCTTTTCGTCTACTACAAAACCATCCATCTCAGCAAGGAATACTGTAAGCGCGTCTTCGTTGTGGGTGCTTCCGATAGCACCGGTACGGACTCTGGCGATAGCGTCAACCTCATCAACAAATATGATAGACGGAGCGTATTTGCGTGCTTTTGTGAACAACTCACGGATATTCTGCTCAGTCTGGCCCACCAACGGACCGAAAAATGATGCGGCAGAAACAGGGAAAAATGTGGCAGAACACTCGTTGGCCATAGCTTTTGCAAGCATAGTTTTACCAGTACCAGGAGGACCATACAACAGCACACCCTTAGGCATCTTTTTGCCTTTCATCGCTATTTTACGAGGGTCTTCCATCATATCGCGGTAGTCCATCAACGCTTCTTTTGCAGCCTTGCATCCGATTACGTCGGAGAATGTCAGGTTACTATTTTCGCCTTTTTTAGCAATAATTTGTCTATCCCCCGCCATAGGAGCACTCTTAAGACTCAGCTTTTCAAACGAAATAATCGCACAGCTGTCGTCTATCAGATACTGAGCACAGTTAAAGCTCATA
The DNA here is from genome assembly GCA_045533085.1 of Ruminococcus sp. Classification (GTDB taxonomy): domain Bacteria; phylum Bacillota; class Clostridia; order Oscillospirales; family Acutalibacteraceae; genus Ruminococcoides. The sequence continues at coordinate 5,887 of JAZSHE010000006.1, read as the reverse complement.
AACTTGTTGGATCTTCCAAGCGAGAACGTATTATTGTTGACCAGAGCACAGAACGAAAGCTCTTCCAACGCTTTTTCAAACTCAATACCACAAGTTTCATACGCAGGAACTAAACCCTTTGCACCCTTTGCAAGCAGAGTATCAAACGACCTCACCTTTCCGCTTGTATCCAGAATATACACAGGTATTTCAGGGAAATACTCACGAACGTATTCAAACATACGCATACCAACAGAGTAGAGGTCTTCGACATCGTTTGGAACCATATCTTTTTCCTGATTACCGCACAACGGATCAAGCAGGATATAGTCAGTCACACCACGGACACAGCGTTTGAAATCGTCTTCGTTTGACACCACAGTAAAGTCTGTCATCAAATCCTTGATGTTATTGTTAAAACGCTCTGTATTTTCATCTGTCAGCACGAGAACCTGCATACGCTCACGTCTGGAGAACATTTTGCTGATTTCTTCATTTTCTTCTGTACATATTGTCAGGGTGATTTCTTTGAGACTGTCCACACGCTCAAAGCCAATGTCGAGCAACTGCATGATTACTTCCTGTAACTCACGTGTCACAATACTGCGTGCAAGACCACGCAGAGTTCTGGCATCAGAAACACCGCCACCGTTAAAAAGCACTAACGCAGAAAGCATAATCGGGTCATAGTTCACTTTTATACCTGACGATTTTTCAAATAATGACATCTGAAGCGCAATCTCGTCTTTTACAATCTGCAAAAGAGCATACGGCTCGAGATGGTTGAACAGAATAACCCTGCCGTTAGCCATACGTGTAGTGATACATTCAGGGAAATACGGCTCGCTTGTCTGAGGATTTATATCCTTACGCAATCCGTCCAGAATGACACTTCGTGGCACAGAAGAAAGGTCGCACGCGGTAGAATCCTCATACAGTGCGTGACCGGCATTGGTGGTCATGATGATAATATTGTTTTTAAAAGAAACCTCTTTTTTGATCTGGTGGTCCATCATTCTCGCGCCATCCAGAATCTGAAGGAACTGGTGAATCGCATTGATGTGAGCTTTCTCAATCTCGTCGAAAACAATAATGCCGTCAGGATTTTTGCGGGCAAACCCTGTTACAACAGCAGGACGTCCATGCTCACCGTTAAATTTTCCGTTTGCAAGGTTGTCGGAATACTCGCTCATATCCACAACCAACAGTTGTCTGTCCAGCGTCTTCTCCATCAGTCTGGCGAGAAAAGTTTTTCCCACGCCCGAAGGACCCGCAAACAGGAATGTTGCAAGAGGACCGTTTCTGTCAGTGTTCTGCGCAGAGAACATTTCGCTTTCGAAAACACCCTGCACAACTGTGTCAACAGCGTGGCGCTGTCCTCTGACTTTGGAAAGCAACGTATTACGTAAAGTCTGGAGTTTTTTTGTCACGTCAGACAAAGTGGCCTGCTCTTTTGACTCTTTTTGCTCTTTTGGTTCTTCTGTTCCTTCTGCCTGAGCTTTTTCACCTTTTTCTATCAGCTTAGACACATCATCAGCTTTCTTCACAGGTTCGCTCAACGGCTTATCCTGCTTTGATGGCGGATATTCTTTATCTACAATTTCAAGAAATGCTGAGTTTTCCTGTGCAGGAGCTGACTTGCGCACTTCGTTGAGCTCATCGATACCAGGCTCGGTAACTGATACATAAACGCATTTTCTTATATCAGGTTTCTCAATCAGCTTATCGAGCATTTTGCCGACTTCATCTCTGTGATGTTCGGCATCACAATCTGTTACAATGTAAAAAAGATGTTGCACACTGCTTTTGCTGATGCGGACAGGTTTTGTCAGAAAAGTCATCTTTTCGATTTGTGCAACGACATCATCAGCAAGAATTCTGTTTGTAGCGGCTTTGTAGTCCCAGCTTACTGACGGAGAACGGAACAAAACCGAAATTCGTAAGATACTCATATTTTCTCCTAATAAAAATCCGAATAAAAAAAGCAGAGAGGCTTACGCCCCTCTGCCGATGGACATATTTTAAGCGTAGATAGCCTTCATAATCTGAGGCTTAAGATCTTCAGAAAGCTTTACCATGCGGATAAGTAACTCAAAAGCTTCTTCGCCAGGATCATCAACAGACAGAATAGCATCATCCTGAAGAACCAAGTCGTTGTCTCTATCTACATAGAACTTAACCCACTTATAATCGCTGTTAAATGAGTTACAAGCAAAGATCACATCTGCAACCTTCTCATCCGGAACGTGCTCATATACAAGATATAGTGAAAGGTATGTACCTTTTTCCCCGCTGAAGAACATTTTTGTCGACTTTCCTCCATAAGGGAACTGTATCAGAGAATCGCCGTCGCTGTCGATACAGGATTCATAGTTTAAACCCTTGGAATCAAGATTGTTAGTAAATAATTCTGCACATGTATTAAGCATAAAACATTCCTCCTTTGCTTTGTGTCATTATATCAATATATGAAATTAATGTCAATAAAACGTTGTCGAAACCGATTGTTTTTGTGCAATATGTTGTCATATCGGGTAGAATTCTTGTCATAAATAAACAACTGATAATTTTAGTAATTTCTTGCTCAGATTGATATTGTATGCTAAAACAAAAACACTAGAAAGCTATTCGTTTATTATACACTCCTTGTGCATTGGTGATAAAAAAACCACTTGTAATCACGCGGGTTTTGTGATATAATCACAAGAACATAGAGCCGTATGAACTGTTCATTAAAATTATCTGCGGTTTGTGTAAATTACATCATAAGAAGGACGATATTATGACTACACAGGAAATTCTTGAATTAGCCGAAAAGGAGTATGACCAAGGGTTTTACGAGGATGCTCTTAAACATTACTCCCAGATTCATAAAGAAAATGCAGAAGCTGCATCAACAATGGCGCTTTGTCTGGTTAACCACGCAGGTGACCTTTCAGAAAAAGCTTTAAGAGACCACGCTGATAACAGAGAATTGTTTGAAGCTCAGAAAGAAACTATAGACACACTTTCAAGAGCTATCAGCGCCGGACTTGATGTTTATCGCAGATTCCCTAACGACAGAGATGCGCTCAACAACGCAGCGGTTGCAATCAGTCAGGCTTTTTACATGCACTACACACTTGTGTCAACGGGATTGACTATTGCTTACGATGTCACAAGACACAAAGTTACGGTTGACGCGGTTTTGGCAACCGAATCTACGCTGTGGATTGAATTAACAGAATCTGTTGAAAATTTCACTTCGTTTGAATCAACTAAATTCGAAAACTACCATATTTTCGGACCAGACGAAAAAACAAAGGCTATCAAAAGCTCGCTTGTAACAGTAATGAATAACGCTGCAAAGGTAGCGCAGATATTGACACTAAGAGGAATGGAATACGATGCTCACATGCTCAGAGCGACTGTTGCGTGTGCTGCTGCAGATGTTGACGGAGGCGACCGTACATTATTGCTCGCGGCAAGATGGTTTATACTCAGAGCTAAGGAGCTTGCTCAGGAAAAGCTCTCTGCTGAGGATTATGAAAACTGGAATATGCTCCAGAACGCAAGTGTTGTTGATACATACGATGCCCTCGCAGCCAAAAACGATAGCCTCTTGAGAAGCTATCGCAAGGATGGCATTAAGCCGGCATTACACAAATTTTATGCAAACGATGATGTTGTACCAGCGGTTGATACCTGTGATAGTTATAAAATCGAGCTCGACACTTACAAAACTCTTGACCAGAAAAACTCAAAAGGCGATTTCTTCAAGATGTTTATGAATGTGTTTGCACAGATACCATTCAAAACCATTTTCCCGACAATTCTGTTTGCGTCAATCGTCAGCCTGTTCTGTGGAGGAATGTTCCACATCTTCTCAGAAAACGCAGGTACGTTCGGCAAAATCTTCGGTATTGTATGGCTCGTGATAACGTTCGGACTCACATTTATCAGAGCAAAAATCAACTCAGACGAATTCAGAACTGACAGCACACACCGCACATTTATGGCGATTATGCTCCTTACAGCGTTGCTGTTCTCTATCAACTTCTTCTTGGGCCTTGTTCCATATATTGTGCTCAAGGTTCTCTCTTCTAAATATAAATAAAGCGGATATTATCCGAAAGTCTAAAGGGGTGTACAAATGATATTTTTAAAAATCCTGATAGCAATTGTCGGACTCTGCATTATAGCAGCGGCTGTTATCAGTGTTCTGTGCGGTTTAACTGAAATAGTTGGCTTGTTCTGTGGCATTATCAGTGCGGCGATTGTTTTTGCAGTATTCAGAATCGAGGGTGTGTCTGAATTTTTCGGTATGGAAGACAACCTGCTGGAATTTATAGCATTGGGAACGTTTGTCGGAGGCGGCATCATAAGCTCTTTCGGCTGGGAACGACTCGGCGGCTCAATGGTTACGGCAGGATGGGTCGCAGTTGGATTGATTCTTCTTCAGGTTATACCGGTTTCGTTTATTTCAAACATCGTGCAAGTTGCAGCTGCTCCATTTATAATTGCTTGTGTTCCGATTTTTCTTATTATCGTATGGCTTAAGATGTAGCATATACTAATCACCCGATAACGGTTGATACAAATAACATCCAAAGCAAAACCTCAATGAGGTTCTGTTTTGGGTGTGACAATTTATTTATGATAAACACTTTTTTATTTCAGGAGGAAAACAAAATGAAAAAATTATTAGCATTACTTATGGTTGTTGTTCTTTGTGTTTCTCTTTGTGCGTGTGGTAGTGAAAGCAACACAACAGAACCAGTACAAAATAACGATACAGCCACCACTCCTGCAACCGAAGAACCTACTAAAGCTGCTGCAACTCAATTAAATTTTAATGAGAAAATATCTCTTGATTTCGTTGAAATTGTTTTTGAGGAAAGCAGTATAAAAGAAGATATCCGCAAGACCATCAAAAACGATGAGTCAGGTATAAGCATTAGCAGAACATTTGGTCCTTCTCCTGAAGACGGAAAGCAGTTTATTTATTTAAGCGGTAAAATTAAAAACCTTGCAAAAGAAGAGCTTCCTGTATACGATTTCTTCTTGGGTGAATTTGATATCGACGGATATAAATTCGAAGTATCAGCTAATGAGTGCGATGTTTATACATCAAATGGTGAAACAGAAACATCTGTTCCTCCTCTTACAGAGTACGAATTCTTTATGTACGCAGGTATCCCTAATGAATTAGCAAACAATCATTCAGCTATAAATTACACATTCGGTTTCTATGATATGTTTGATAATTACGAACTGTCAAAAAACAGATCATTTGAGGAAGATCCAATTTCAATGTGCCCGTATCAGTACGCGATTACCATTAAGTAAGTAACTACACCTATTTTATAAAATATATTTCAGGGAGCAGAAAAGTAAATCTGCTCCCTTTTTTTCACTCCAAAAGAGAAATGTATTTATAGATTGTGGGTGGCACGGTTCACAAACTCTCGCAAGTTCCTAGATATTAAATCAACACAAAAACTTAGACCCATCATCGTGGAGAAAACCTCCAAAATGATGGGTCTAGCTAAATTATATAGATAGATAATTATTTTAGCAGTATATACAACATCTTAACCTATCAGCCAAACAAAACATCAAACACAGTTAGAGTTGGGTTAGCAGCAGCATATCCATACAAGCGAAAAGATGCGATAATAGACATAAAGGATACAACGATTCCTACAAACCATCCAAATCTATCATATTTCTCTCGACAGAATTTTGTGATAGACGCGATCAGCAAAGTACCCATGCCTGCAATCATTACTACAGAAGCAACCATTAAAGGTTCGGAAATCTCACCCCCCAGTAAACATGCAAACAGCAAAGCTACTACAAAAATAGGTATCTCAAATATATAAAAAATAATCACTTAACCTTCACCACCCTAATAATATAAAGCAAC
>JAZSHE010000107.1:0-13738 GCA_045533085.1 Ruminococcus sp. | reverse complement strand
AGATATCTAAAATTTCGTCAAAATATTCGTAGAATGGATTCTCCTCACCTGTCATACTCATCCAAGCAAAGACAAGTGAGCCACCACGGGAAACTATGTTCATTTTTCTCTTGTGTTTTTTAATCTGATCGATTGTTTTTTTGGTAATTCCACAATGTAGAGTTACAAAGTCAACACCATCTTCTGCGTGAAGACGAACTACATCTATAAAGTCTTTAGCTGTAAGGGTAGCAAGGTCTCGCTGATAATGAATAACACTATCATAAACAGGAACAGTACCTATCATCGCAGGACATTCGCTAGTTAGCTTTCTACGGAAAGGCTGAGTATTGCCATGGGAGGACAAATCCATTATAGCCTCAGCTCCCATATTTACAGCCTCCATAACCTTCTGCATTTCAATGTCATAATCCTTACAATCCCGAGAAACACCGAGGTTCACATTTATTTTGGTGCGTAGCATAGAGCCTACACCATTAGGGTCAATACAGGTATGTAGCTTATTAGCACATATGGCAACTTGCCCCTTTGATACAAGCTCTCTGATTTCTTCTTCGGTTCTATATTCTTTCTTGGCAACCGCCTTCATTTCTGGAGTGATAATACCACGTCTTGCTGCATCCATTTGTGTTGTATAATTTCGCATTTTATTCATTCCTTTCAAACAGATTTATTTTCTTCGGCAAACGATGAACTTAATTCAAAATTGTGCATCATAGGTCCTGAGCCTTTACCTAAATCAAGCTGTGCCTCCAGCGCACCTGAGATATAATCTTTTGCTCTTCCAACCGACTCGGTTAGTGTAAATCCCTTTGCCAAATTCGAGGCGATAGCTGAAGATAGCGTACAGCCTGTACCGTGGGTGTTGGGATTGTTGATACGCTTGCCTTCAAACCAAACCATTTCACCTTTTGTATACAAAAGGTCGTTGGCATCGTTTATGCTGTGACCGCCTTTGAGCAGAACGGCACAGCCGTATGTATCGCCGATTATTTTTGCTGATTTTTCTATATCCGCTACACCTGCAATTTCAATATCTGAAAGCACCTGTGCTTCGGGGATGTTAGGCGTAATGAGGGTTGCCATGGGCAAAAGCTTCTCTATTAAAGTCTTAACCGCATCGGTCTTCATTAAGGAAGAGCCGCTGGTTGCTACCATAACAGGGTCTACAACTATGTTTTTTGCTTTATAATATCTTAGTCTGTCTGCAATTACAGATATTAGCTCATTGGAGGATACCATACCGATTTTTACAGCATCTGGAAAAATATCCTCGAACACAGCGTCTATTTGCTGTGCTAAAAACTCAGGTGTAGATTCGTAAATTCCTCGTACGCCGGTTGTGTTCTGTGCCGTCAGTGCTGTTATAACACTCATAGCGTAAACACCATTCATTGTCATTGTTTTTATATCTGCCTGAATCCCTGCTCCTCCACTTGAGTCGGAACCTGCAATTGTGAGAGCTGTTTTTATCTGTTTCGCAAAATCAAAACGAGTATAATCGGTTATATAATAATCAGCATTAGCTTTCATTTGCACTTGATTCTTTTCGTGCTTATCGAAAACACCAGCTACCATAAACCCATCGTTTTTAGCGGTCATCAAAGCATAGAACGCATCCTCGAATACCACTGTTTCTCTTTTTTCTGTTTTTAAATATGCGAGTGCTTTGTTATAAATATCTGGACTCTCTTTGTTACAGTCAACTTCACTACACGTAAATATCTCAGAAAAAAATCCACGTACACCGAGCTTTTCCAAAATTTCTTCAACTACGAATCTATCCGTAACAGTAGCCACGCACATCTTAACACCTTGGCTTTTCAGTTTTCCTAAGAACTCAGCTACACCTAATTTCAATTTTACTTTTGTTCTATAGCTTTGCAAAACCATCTCGTTTATTCCGCTTACAATCTCTTCTACCGAAAAGGTTAAACCATAGTGCTTTTTATAGTATTCAGCTGCTTGTTCCAATGTGAATGTCGCAAAAGTTTCATGCAAGTTTTCTTTTGGTTCTTTACCAAGACTTCTTAAATAGTCCTCTCCAAAAGTTTCCCAGATAAACATAGAATCCACAAGTGTTCCATCAAAATCAAATATTGCTCCTTTTAACATAAGTTCAGTTCCTTTTCTCTTGCTTTGAGTTCTTCAGTAGCTTTTTTAGGGTCATCAGCTTTCATTATTGCTGAAACAACGCAAATTCCTGAAATAGAGATTCCCTCAAGAATATCAATATTATTCTTATTAAGTCCACCGATAGCATTAACAGGAATCGGAACAGCGTGGCAAATGTCGTTTAATGTATCGGTAGAAGTAAGCACGGTTTTCACCTTGGTTGTAGTTGGATAAATCGCACCAACACCTAGATAGTCTGCACCCTGTTTATACGCTTCTTTTGCCTGCTCTACTGTTTTAGTTGTGGCACCTACTATTTTTTCTTCACCCATAAGCTTCCTTGCTAAATATACAGGCATATCACTCTGTCCAACGTGAACACCCTCGGCATCTATAGCAAGTGCTACGTCAATTCTGTCGTCAATGATTAGAGGAACACTATATTTTTGTGTGATGTTGTGTACTTTTTGAGCAAGCTCAATATACTCACGGGTAGTCTTTTCTTTTTCACGAAGTTGTAAAAGTGTCACTCCGCCCATAAGAGCTTGTTCTACACGAAACAGGAATTCTTCTTCGGTGTAGTTTGTACTGTCGGTTATAAAATATAGACTTGAATCAAACTTTTTCATTTTCTTTACCTCACACATACAGATAATCATTAAGCACTGGCTGTAAGCCTTCGTCTGCCATATCTTCATACATTTTATTTAGGCTACGGTTATCGTCAATCTCAAATTGCTCATCGCCCTGTACTTCATCATTTTCAGCTCCGTTGTATTTAGAATCGTGGTCGCCTATACCAGTGGAAACACCTGCAGAAACCTTTGTTGCGGCAATTTTCACTATACCGTTTCTAAACTCGGCACTCTCACGGGAAGATACAGTAATACCAACGAAAGGCAAGAAAATACGATAAGCACAAAGCACCTGACAAAGCTCACTTTCGCCTACATCTAATGGGTTGATTCTATCGTTATTGATAATAGGTCTGAGTCTAGGGCAAGAAAGTGACATTTCTGCGTGAGGGTATTTTCTTTGTAAGAAATAAACGTGCAATGCACTAGCTAAAGCATCTTTTCTGAAATTCGAAAGTCCTAGCAAAGCTGAAAAAGCTACTCCACGCATACCGCCTTTGAGTGCACGCTCTTGTGCATCAAAACGATACGGCCACACACGTTTATGTCCGAAAAGATGAAGAGTTTCATATTTATCGGAATCGTAGGTTTCCTGAAACACCGTTACATAGTCCGCTCCGCATTGGTGAAGATACCTGTATTCATCGGTATTAACAGGGTAAATCTCAAGACCGACCATACGGAAATATTTGCGAGCCAGCTTACAGGCTTCGCCGATGTACTCTACATTACTCATACCTCGACTTTCACCTGTGAGAATCAGAATTTCTTCCATTCCACTATCAGCAATAACTTTCATTTCTTTTACAACCTGCTCCATTCTAAGCTTCATTCACTTTATATGGTTATAGCAGTTAAATCCACAATAAACGCAGTAATTCTCACAGTAGTTAGCTATGTAAAGAGGAGTAAAAAGATACACAGTATTACCGAAATGTTTACTTGTTTCAAGTCTTGCACGCTGTGCCATTTGTTCCAGAAAAGGCTTAGCCGCCGGAGATAAAAGAGCTTTAAAATCTTCAATAGTACACACATCATGTTCGAGTGCTGTCTTTACATCAGTAGCAGTATATTTGTTGTAATCATAAGACTTCATCTGCTCCATAACCTTTGAACAAACGTCAGATTCAATAATTTCCATACCATCCATATATTCCATATGATTAGTACGAAACGCAGGCTCATTTTCAAGTCTGTGCTTTTTATTGAGTGCTTCTGCTGATAAATGCTCAGAATCTATAAAGAATTGGTTTTCCATAGCTACTCCTTAATCTCTCAAAAAGCCTGTTAACGGGTCAGAAGCTGATGCACCACGAGTGAGAACTCTGCCAAGTCCTGAAAGATATGCTTTTCGTCCTGCTTCAATGGCGTTCTTAAATGCAGAAGCCATCATCGGCAAATCGCCTGCTGTTGCAAGAGCTGTATTAGCCATAATCGCTGCTGCACCCATTTCCATAGCTTCACAAGCCTGAGACGGTCTGCCTATACCAGCATCCACAATAATAGGCACATCGATTTCATCAACAAGAATCTGAATGAATTCTTTTGTCGCAAGACCCTTGTTAGAACCGATAGGCGAAGCCAAAGGCATTACAGAAGCCGCACCTGCGTTTACTAAATCTCTGGCAACATTCAAATCAGGATACATATACGGCATAACAACAAAGCCTTCTTTCGCAAGGATTTCGGTAGCCTTTATCGTCTCCTGATTATCAGGCAAAAGATATTTCGAGTCACGCATAATTTCAATTTTTATAAAATCACCACAGCCAAGCTCTCTGGCAAGTCGAGCAATACGCACAGCTTCTTCTGCGTTTCTCGCACCGCTTGTATTAGGTAACAAAGTAATTCCCTGTGGAATATAGTCGAGAATGTTTTCCTGTTCTTTTGTATTAGCTCTGCGAACTGCAAGAGTGATTATTTCAGCGCCAGCGTCCTTAATTGCTGATTCTATTAACTTCATAGAATACTTACCCGAGCCGAGAATAAAACGAGAGTTAAACTCGTGACCTCCGATTATAAGTTTATCGTTATTCATTTTTATCTCCTTCTTTCTTTAAGTTTCAAATTGTTCTGCGAGAATCCTTAGTGTAGTGTGTGCCTGATGTGCAGCACAAATCATCACACGAGAAGATACAAGACTACCTTCAACGTTCACATCGCTCACTTCGTCACCGCAGAGATACAGTTTCTTAGATACTCTGCGAGTTTTTATTGTGTTAGCACTACCCATTCCTGCCATACCAGAAGACACTACCAAATATTTTGACGGCATTTTTTCAAGGACCAAATTTGTAAGCATTGCTTTGCACTGAGCATCATCAAAAGCTTCGCAGATAATATCTGCATTATCAAGAAGCTGTTCTGCGTTGTCCTCAGTAATACGAACACAATGAGTTTCAATTGCAATATATGGAGCAATTTCATACAGATTGTGGGCTAAAGCCTCTGTTTTGTATATGCCGATTTGATTAGATTTGTATTGCTGTCGGTGAAGATTAGAAATATCAACCTTATCGAAATCAATTAGTATCAGCTTACCAACACCTGCACGAGCAAGTGCAACAGCTATATTTGAACCAAGTCCTCCAAGACCGCAAATCGCAACTGTTGCAGATGTAAATTTCTTTTGTATATTTTCACCGTGTCTTTCACATAAAGCCTTGTACCATTCTTCTTTTGTAGGAATCAGCTTAACCACCTCCCACAAAGCTCACAACCTCAACATTGTCACCATCACACAGCAGAGTATCTCCGTACTGTGACTTTGGAACTATATCGCCATTGCGTTCAACTGCGATCCTTTTTGGGTCGTAATTTGTGGTTGCAAGGTATTCTGCAAATGTCATTCCAGCAACGTTCATTTCTTCTCCGTTGATTTTAACCATAAATACACCTCCGAAATATAATAAAAAAGGAAGCTACCGATTTGGTAACTTCCTAAAATCCTTTGTTCTTCCTAATATCCTTGTATCAGGCATCCCTACGTTGGCATTATCCAAATCAGGTTCTCGGTCGAAGGTCGCACCTTCCTCTCAGCCTGTAACACAAGCTCCCGTTTATTTAATTGTCAAAAAACTATACTCTAATATCAATTATAAGGACGAACTCTAAATATAGCTCCCACTGATTCGCAGATTTCTCGACACTTTTCCTGTTCTTCCTTAGTTGTTACAACGTCCACAACTGTCATCATAACAGAGGGAACATATTCAGTACAATCCTTTGTAAACTGAAGCATAGCTTCAAAGGACTCTATTCCAAATTTAGGGCGAACCACCTCAAGGTAATCTTCCTTATTGGTAGCATTGAGACTTATAGAAACTGCGTCAATAAGTCCCTTGAGTTTAGGTGCTGTAGATTTCTCCCATATCAAATCAGCAAGACCATTTGTATTGATTCGGATTCTAATATCACTTTTTGATTTGATATATTTTGCTACTTCAAGCAAATCATAAAGACGCTCTGTAGGTTCACCGAAACCGCAGAATACAACCTCTTCATACTTTGCTAAATCCCACGTATCTAAGCTATCACAAATTTCTTGTACAGTTGGTTCTCTTTCAAGCCACAGCGAATCCGACTCAAAAACGTGGTCTTTTTTATTGCGTACGCAGAATGTACATGCACAGGGACAACGATTGGTTATATTAACGTATAGTCCCGTTGTGACAGGGTATGTAATTGTCATCATCGCAGATTCCCTCCGTAGATTTTTGATTTGAGTTTCATTTTATCGGCGGTAAGTCCAAAAGCAATAAAAACAATAGCACTTGCTACCGACTGTGTAACAGATGCAGGAATTCCAGCCAGTGGAGAAACAAAATTGCCATATATTAAAGACTCGTATAAATAATATCCGCCTGCACACACAATCATAGCCGGCAAAACAGCCAATGAATTTCTCAAATTTATAACCTTGTCTTTCTTGCTTGAAAAGAGCAAAACAGTAAGTGCTTTGATTATAACAGAACCCGGTGCCCAAACCGCAAATCCGGTAAGACAGTCTGCAAGAAACGCTCCACCTGCACCTACCACCATAGCATAGTGCCAAGGCAATAAGCAAGCAGCAATATATATTAAACCATCACCTACATGGATATATCCATTATTTGTTGGAATATGCAGATATGCGGTGACAACGAAAACCAAGGCAGTAAAAACTCCGGTTATACACATAAGTTGTACTTTTTTATTTTTCATAATATATTTTTCACCTCAAACTTTTCTAAGGTTCGTTATAACAAACAACCTTTGAATGTGAAGCAGTTGATTTACTTTATGTAAAATAAAAAGGAAACTACCTATTTGGTAATTCCCCTAAAAACAGTTTCCCATGATACGATGTATCTGGCATCCCTACGTTGGCATTATCCAAATCAGGTCCTCGGTCGAAAGTCACACCTTCCTCTCAGCCTGTAACACAAGCTCCCGTTTCTTAAATTGTGCTTACATTATACACCGCATAACGGCATATTTCAAGAGTTTTTTAATCCATAGAGTAAGTTTATCAAATTACTTGCAATTCTCTTATTGTATGCTACAATGCAAATACAGTATAGCACTGATGCTACTTGACTCTTTTCTCTTTAAGAACTGTTACTCACCGAGGGGTCGTGTACATCAGGTCCATATCTTTTCACGAAGGAGCAGGTTCAAGTCCTGTCAGGTGCACCAAACAGTATAAATCCGAACTTTAATAACAAGAAACAAACACATAACAAAACAACACCGACTGGCCCTCGGTGGTGTTTTGCTGTGAATATATCTCGAAAGTTAATGAAAACTTTCTGCCAAGTCAGTAAGATTTATTCTCCTTGCGCTAAATAAATCTGTACCAACGTAGCATCAATAATAGATGTTGTTGAGTCAAGACCGAAGTCAGAAATGTCCTGAGCGGTTTCTGACAGCTCTGTCTTTTCGGCAAGTGCAAGCTGAATGGTGGTAACATCAAGAATTGAAACATTGTTATCCAAGTCAGCATCGCCCATCTTATAGATAGTGCCATCAATAGATGTAGTAGCAACACCTGTAGCAGTAGCATCGTTATAAACCATGTGAGTTGCAGATTTCACAAAGTTTCTGATATACTCCTCAGCATCTGTAAGATCTACAGCTTTACTTCCCTCGTTGAGATTATCAACACCGTAGAAGTAAGTTGTATTTTCAGAAACTGTCAAAGTTACCACTGCGTTCATTGAATAGCTGTTTGCAAATGTCAACGTTGTAGCCTTATCTTTTTCAATATCTACAGTAGCTGTATACCAGTAGTATGACTGTGTCTGGGTTGCATTTTTGGCGATCGCTTTACCAGATTTGGTCATCTCAACTATTGTGTCACCCATCTTAACTTTTGGTATGTAACGATATGACGATGAAGATTTGAAGTTCAGAGTAACGGCAACAGTTTCAATGTCAACGCCATAAGAGAATTTCTGTGTTGATGATGTGCCAGAAACAGTTACGTCATCAACAGGAGTAACTTTCACATAGATTTCGTTAATTACGCCGTTTGTAAGTTCAACATTAACTGATGCTGTTTCAAAAGTCTTTGTAACATAAGCTTCGCCGTTTAAGTAAACAGTATAGTAAACTTTGTCTGATAAAAGCTTTTCACCATTTAATGTTACATCAGCTGATGGAGTAACAGTTACTGTAGAACCGTCGTCGCTCTGTACAGCATTAAATGTTACATTTGATACAGCATACTCGTCTTTTTCAATAAGTTCATCGTTATACAAGCCGCCGTCACCAGACATATAATTCCAACGCTTAACAATCCAGTCGTTTAAGTAGTAAACAGTATTAGCGTATGTATGAGTGTTTCTGCCTGTGTTGTCAGAAGTGCCTGTGTTATCAACCATAAAGTTGAATGAACGGTTATTGTAGTCTGAAGTTACCTTTGTACCCCAATCATCACCTGTGAAAGTGAGTGAACCCCAACGAGCATTGTTCATATTAATAGATGAGCTAAACGCAGGGAGCCACTGAGTAAGCATAACACCCTCTGTTTCACCGTCATCACCTGTATCTGAAGTAACAAAGTCGTTATCGATATAGTGCATAAGTGCATTGACCATTTCGTTAGTCCAGATATACTGGCAACGCTCCCAAACGTAAGAGTTATGAACAAGCTTAGCCTGGAAATTGTAGTTCGATTTCTTTGTGGTATCATCAGAATCTGTCTTTAGCGCTTTGTCCTTAACGAACATCTGCTCTGGGTTAGACATATCTTTACTACTTACAACCGATGAACCGTTGTAAATGTATTTTGTATTACCTGCATAAGCACCAAATGCCCAGTCGTAGTCCCAGACAGGAGAAGAAACGAGCTTACCTGATGCTAAATCATTATGGATGTAGTATGAAGTTGAACCTGCATCAAGATTGATCGCAAGCTCCTGAAGGAGGTACATTTTAGCGAAAGAATCAACATCAACTGCAGCTTTGATAGCCTCTGTATCATTTGCATAAATTGCAGACTCTGCTTTCTCGTACTCGCCGATAATCCATTCCATCTCATCCTTTGTTGCAAACTCAGGATATTTTACAACAACAGCCTGACCTGTTCTAGGAGATACGAACCATGATGCTTCGTTTTTGTATCTGTCATAAAGCTCGAACTCGAGTAAGAAGTTGTATTCGATAAAGTTACTTGGCTGATGATATGGATAATTTGTTTCGTCGTCAGACTTTGTGTACTGATATGTATATGTCTGACCATTTACAGTAACCTTACCAGTATTATCCTGAACAAGATGGTCTTCGAGAACATCCATGATATCTTCATCGCCGTAAGCTTCGATGTTAGCATCTTCGTTACCATCATCAAGATTCTTCATGTCAGACATCATTGTGTTCTTACCGTACTCGACCTTCTCTGTAACAACATAAGCACCGAGGTATTTACCGTTATCATAGAGGTCGATCAAACGAGTTTCAGGGGCATACTTAATGCCGATATCGTCAGCAAGTGCATAAACAAAAGTGTTTCTAAGCATTGCATGATCAACGTTATTTGCGAGTAAGCACCATTTCTTTGAAGCTGTTGAACCTTCGATAAGCTGAACCTTTGAATCAAGGTTGAAGTTGTAAGCATATTTACCGTAAATTCTCATTGAAGCTTCAAACGAAGAGTTACCTCTGCCCTTAATCTTTTTAAGAACTGGGTCAGAGTTCACCATGTTGCCTTCTTCATCATAGAAGTAGTATGAACCCTTTGTTTCTATAGCGTCTTTGTAAACACCATTGAAGTTATCGGCTGTAATACCGCTACCTTCAGGCCAAGCGTTACTGTCCATATAATTATCAGTAAGACCTGTGAAGAGTTCTTCTTTTGTTGTCATAAGCATTGCAGCAGTTGACTCAGTCTGGAAAACTTTGAGAGTTCCCAGGTTCTTTGTAGTACCATTTGTTGTGCTATAAACAGAGTGTGTACCCAAACCAAGATTAACAGTATCACCATTGTTGTAATCATTTCCATCAATCTCAAATGTATCGAAGCTGGAATAAATCTTAACATTTGTCAAATCAACGTAAGATGGAACATAGAAATGATACTGAGTGCCATTCTTATACCACTTGATAGCGTCAACAGCGTTGCCGTTACCCTTTGTATCGATCCAAAGGCCGTACCATAAATCATCAATTGTGCCTTCCGGTTTAACTGCTGTTGTATCAGCCACCCATGTACCTGTTCCACTTGCAGTTGCATTGTAGATAGAAGTGGTTGGTTTACCTGCAGACCAAGTACCCCACTGAGTAGAAGAAGCTTTATCTTCATCATAGTAGTAAGATGCACGATAGAATGTAAGGCTTGTAGCAGCTTCATCCACCTTTGCATACCAAAGAGTCTTGCCATTCTTAGTATCTATAGTTTCAGTCATCTTTACTTTATCGCCTGCGTTCGAATACACAAACATATTAGAATCGTCATCAGTGATATAGCTGTTTGATGTGCTATCTAAAAAGTAGATAGTCTTATATGTACCGGATGGAACAATTGGAGCTGCATCAGGACATATTTTAGAGATATCTTCAACCTTTACCTGATTGCTATTATCCCAATACATGTAATAACATGCACCATCGTATGCACCGGATTTAATATCAGGTGATTGATCTCTGCTACCTGAACCATCGTTTTTGATACCATTGAAAATAAAGTAAGCATCTTTAGGGATTACAGCTTTATAAATATCAAACTCACCATCGTTGCCTGCTTTTTCCATAACCTTACCTGGCCATGTTGTAGTAGACGTAGAATCAAGAGTGCTGTTCCAAACGTGGATTCTTACATCTGTCCACTTCCAGTTATTCTGGAAATAAACTGTAATGTAATTTGAGTGTTCAGCTTCCGGAACATCTGCAGCTGAATCGTACCATTTGTTAGTACCTAAATCATAGTATTTACCAGCTTCTAAAGTAAGGTCTGCTGTCTGTGAAGATCCATTGTTGAAAATGACGCTCTCGTACTCTTTGGTGAAAGTTATCGAGTAAACATCATAATCATTTATCTTCTCACTAGTTTTAGTCATTGCTTTGCCAGGCCATTTAGCATCTTCCGCACCGCCCTCTGTCCAAGCATAAGCGTTAATAGTAGTCCACTCTTTAGAGTTTATGAGATATACAGTTATTTCAACAGGATTTGGTTCAACATAGATATAAGTATTAGTCCATGATGAGTTGCCACTTGGTCTGAAATAGATAGCTTTGTTCTCCCCTGCCTCTGTAGCAGGTACTTTATAACTATTGCTTTCACTAGGATACCATTTTGTTATTTCGTATCCGTCTGTATATACAATCTTGAACTCATCATTCTCAGCGAGTGTGTAATTTATAGTGTATTCACCAGATGTTGTGCTTGCAGTAAGTTTCATATCTGATGTAACACTATCAAGTGTCCACATATCCTCGCCATCAAACGAACCAACGATGTAATAACCAGCCTCACATACCGGTGGATCTGTTGGAGGATCAGTTGGTGGATCAGTTGGTGGATCGGTTGGCGGATCAGTCGGAGGATCTGTCGGAGGATCTGTAGGTGGATCAGTTGGATCAGTTGATGGTTCAGTCGGATCTTCTACTGTATAAGTAGCAATCTGGTTGTGGTATGTACCGCTCCACTCGAACACAAGGATAATCTGATCATCACCAGCATTAACCTCTTCTGCAGCCCAAGCTGAATCAGCACTCTTGTTGTATGTCTTCATACCATTTGCAGCAACAGGAACTTCGGTCTTATAAATCTTAAAGTTCTGAGCTGCGTTTGACCAGTATGTTGAGCCTACTGAATACTGTTTTGTGTCGCCTGTTGCAACAAGTGTTGCATCACCAATAAGACCTGTTGAGTTATTCCAGTAATGAAGTGTAGGAACAAAATCAGTGATATGCTCTACAACACCAACGTAAACAGTTTTTGTTGTAGGTGTAGGAGTCGCATCAGTCTGAGCGTGGTATACAGAAAGCTTATTTGTGGAAATCTCGTATTTAAACTCGTACTTACCGCCTGTAGCAGTAAATGTACAGTCAGTAGATGAATCCATAGTCCAGCGGTTAGCTGTATCAGTAAATGAACCAGCGTTACCATACCAAGTATCAGAACCCGCGTTGTGTACTTTAAATGTGTATGTACCGGCAGCGATTTCCTTAGTAATTACAAGAACATCATCATTGTCTGTCTTTACAAATGCATCTGTAGAACCCCAGTCGTTGAATGTACCTTTAAGGTAGTAAGCAGATGCGGTAAGTGTAAGTGTATTAGAAGTGTTATATGTGATAGTGTATGTACCATCACCACCATTGACAAATGTCATTGTTCTGTATGTACCGTTACCGTCTGATGTACCAATAACAGCTGTAGCACCAGTCTCGACTGTAGGGTCAATAGTAACAGTTGTACCGCTTACTGTAACAAAGCCAGCAACAGTTGTATCACCCATTTCAATAGTATCGCCACCAAGGTCAGCAGTAATTTGGGTTACAGTATCGTTCATCGAGATAGTCGAACCATCAAGTGAAGCGTTACCATTTGAACCTGATGTTGAGTTAGCAGCGATAGTTGGTACTACCGAACCAAACGAATCAGATGTGAAATCTACAACATTTTTATCAGGCAGGGATGCGTTGGAAGAGAAACGAATATACACTGCAGTAACAGCGTTATTTCGATTAAGTGTGAATGAACTATTAACACCTAAAGCTTCCACAAACGCAATAAAATCAGCGTATGTAGTTGTATCAAGAACGACCGACTGAGTAGCCGAACCATCCCAGTAGTAAAGTGTTGAAGTAGCTGAGTCATAGTAGATTTTACCAGTACCATTAGCGTAAGTAGCAGAAGCGGCAATACGATAAGTTGTCTGCTTAGTAACTTGAATAACTGAAGGAATACCTGAGCTGCTAGGAACGCTGACAGAAGTATCAACAGCAGAAATCTCGCAATCGCTAAGTGGCTTGTAAACGATACTTACAATCATACTCGCAAGAAGGTCATCCCATGTTGAGGTGTCAAGCTGAATTTCCTTGCAAACAGCTACGCCGCCAGGCATAACCTGTGTCTTATTTCTCGACTCATCACCCTGAATAACGATATCTGTGTTGCCTTTTTTCATTGTAGCAACTGTGTCTATGTTAGCGTATGTGATACCGTTCATCCACGCAGGAGAAGCAGTAAGTTTTGCGTCTTCTGCAGTAGCTGCTTTGAGTTCGTCATATACATCAGAGAATGATTTTGAAAGTGCACCGCCTGTGTTTGCGTAGTAGTAAGCATAAGTACGCATCCAAAGCGGTCTACGAGCAGTCGCAACAAGAGCGTTTTCTAAATCTTCTTTTGTCTTATATTTCTTTGCTAAAGCCTTAGCAACTGATGGAGTAATAAGAATAGTACGCTTTGCGTTTGCGTTTTCTTCAATAGCTTTATAGCCAAGACCGCCGAGGTTTTTCTCAGTGATATCCCATGCCATTACCTTCATAATCTCTTCAGGAAG
>JAZSHE010000076.1:0-5122 GCA_045533085.1 Ruminococcus sp. | reverse complement strand
TCAAGAGTTAGTCCAAAAACATTAAAAAAGAACCTGGCGTTGATTAACGCCAGGCCCAAGAAAGTTTTAGGTTTCAAAAAACCAGTTGATTTGTTTATGAATTATCTCGAAAAGTGTTGCACTTAGTTTGACAATTCATCTCCAGACAACCGATTTACGCTTTATGGTTGTAAATCGCTAAAACGTATGATATAATTAAATGATACATTGTGAAATCAGGTGATTATATGAAAGTAAAAGACATTATTTCACAGGAAAAACCATCTTTATCTTTCGAGGTTTTCCCGCCAAAAACTCAGGACAAATTCAAAGTAGTAAGCTCCGCTTCTACAAAAATCGCACAGCTCAACCCTGACTTTATGAGCGTTACATACGGTGCAGGTGGTACAACCGCAAAGTACACAGTTGAAATTGCAAAAAGCATTCTTGACACAGGTATCACACCTCTTGCCCACCTCACCTGCGTCAACTCATCAAAAGATAGTATCCTAGAAAAGCTCAACGAGCTCAAAGCGAACGGCATCGAAAACATTCTTGCTCTGCGTGGTGATATTCCACAAGGCACAACACCATCACAGTGGGATTTTCAGTACGCAAGTGAGCTGGTATCTTTCATCAAAGAGAACGGAGATTTCTGTATTGGCGGTGCATGTTATCCTGAAAAGCACGTCGAATCCACAAACGAAAAAGAAGATCTCATAAACTTAAAGCATAAGGTAGACTGTGGTTGCGATTTTCTGACTACCCAGATGTTCTTTGACAATGACCTTTTCTACAAATATCTTTTAAGAGTGCGTAATATGGGTATAAATGTACCTGTTATCCCAGGCATTATGCCTGTAACAAACGGCAGACAAATCGAGCGTAGTTGCAAGCTGTCAGGCGCAATTCTACCTGACCGATTCAAACGCATCGTTGAGCGTTTTTCTGATGACCCTAAAGCTATGCAACAAGCAGGTATTGCGTACGCAACTGAACAGATTATTGACCTGTTCGCTAACGGTATCAACGCTGTCCACGTTTACTCAATGAACAAACCTGAGGTTGCTCAGGCAATCAAAAACAACTTAAGCGAAATTTTTAAATAAAAGTGTAAACATAACTTTTATACATATAATTACTTTTGGGTGAGAATATGCAAAACGAAGTAATGACCTACTGTGTACCAAACAGTGATGTAAACATAGATATGGAGCTTGCGCTGAGATTTATGAGGGTTCGAAAAGAACCAGATGATGAAACAAAAGCTATGCTCAAAAGCTGTCTTGACGAATTTTTAAGTGCCGTTTCATACAAAGCCAGCTATCGTCTGTGCGACATAAACATAGAAGGCGACGAGATTACCTTCATCGACCACTTCACTTTAAAGAGCGAAAAGCTCAGCAAAAATCTCAATGGTTGTGACAAAGCAGTAATTTTCACTGCTACAACATCGGTATCAATCGACAGACTAATACGAAAGTATATGGAGTTACAACTAAGCCGTGCTGTCATAATTGACGCAATTGGCTCTTCTGCAATTGAAGGTTTCTGCAATCTTTTGTGCAAACATCTTCAGGACACATACAACGTCAATTTCCGCCCGCGTTTTTCACCTGGATATGGGGATTTAAACATAAACACCCAACCACTTATATTGGGATATTGTGATGCTTCCAGAAAAATCGGCGTGACACTCACACACAACAATCTGATGATACCGTCAAAATCGGTGTCAGCTATCGCAGGAATAAGACCAAAGAACGAAAAATGTGAGCATCACTCACGATGCGAAAACTGCGAAAAAGAAAACTGTCTTTACAGAGAGTAGGATTAAAAATGGACTTAAGAAAATATATCAAAGAAAACTTACTATATATCGACGGAGGTCTTGGCTCATCCCTCATCAAAATGGGTCTACCGTCTGGTATGTCTCCTGAAAAATGGAACATCAAAGAACCACAAAACATCATCAACTTACACAAATCATATATAGAAGCTGGAGCACAGGTGCTCACAACCAATACATTCGGCGCAAACGAGTTAAAACTCGAAGATAAAGAATACACCATTGAACAGCTCGTGGCATCCGCTATTAATAACGCCAAAAAAGCTATATCAGAATGTGGTAAAATAAAGGGCGAGGATGTCTTTGTGGGTCTCTCCGTCGGTCCGTGTGGCAAGCTACTAAAACCACTTGGCGACCTTGAGTTTGAAGACGCTGTTTGTGCTTTTTCAAAAACTATAACACTAGGTGCACAATACGGCGCTGACCTCATTATTATTGAAACAATGAGCGATACATACGAAGCAAAAGCAGCACTTCTCGCGGCAAAAGAAAGCTGTGATCTTCCTGTTTTTGTAACTGTCGCTTTTGATGAAAACAAAAAACTGATGACAGGTGCATCTCCAAAAGCAGTTATTGCTATGCTCGAAGGGTTGGGAGCCGACGCTATCGGCATCAACTGTGGTCTTGGTCCTCATCAGATGAAAGAAATCGCAAAAGAATACATCGATACCTGCTCAATTCCTGTAATCGTAAGTCCTAACGCAGGTATGCCAAAATCAGAAAACGGCGTCACGGTTTACGATGTCGATGCAAAGGAATTTGCATCTGTTATGAAAGAAATCGCTGAGCTCGGTGTTCACGGCTTGGGCGGATGTTGTGGCACAACACCTGAATACATCAAAGAAACTGTAAACGCAACAAAGGGCACAAAAGCCCTACCTATAACAAAAAAGACCACAACTGTTGTGTCATCATACACAAAGGCTGTGGAGTTTAAGACCTCTCCTGTAATCGTTGGTGAACGTATCAACCCAACAGGTAAAAAGAAACTCAAAGAAGCTCTGCGCGAAAACCGACTCGACTACATTTTAGGCGAAGCTGTCTCTCAGCAGGATAAAGGTGCAAAGGTACTCGACATCAACGTTGGTCTGCCTGAAATCGACGAAGTAAAAATGCTCACAGACGTTGTTTTATCTGTGCAGGCAGTGTCCGATTTACCACTCCAGCTTGATTCAAGCGACCCTGTCGCTTTGGAAAAAGCAATGCGCATTTACAACGGCAAGCCGATGATAAACTCCGTAAACGGAAAACAAAGCTCAATGGATGCAATCTTCCCGCTTGCCAAAAAATACGGCGGTGTGGTTGTTGCCCTCACTCTTGACGAGAACGGCATACCAAAAACCGCCGAAGAACGTGTCGCAATTGCGCGTAAGATTATCGCAGTAGCTGAAAAGTACGGCATCGATAAAAAAGACATCATTGTTGACGCACTCGCGATGGCAGTAAGCTCTGATAAAAACAGTGCAAACACCACTATTGAGTCTGTCAGAATTCTCACAGAAGAAGTCGGTGTAAACACAATTTTAGGTGTATCACACATCTCATTTGGTCTACCTTGCCGTGAGTTCTTGAACTCAACATTCCTCACACTCTGTTTTGAGAACGGACTTAGCTCTGCAATTATGAATCCATTGTCAACTAAAATGATGGAAGCATATTACAGTTTCTGTGCACTAAAAGGTCTTGATGATAACTTTGAAAGCTACATCGCCTTTGCAAACGGCGAAGATAACGTATCGGCAAAAACGGAATCGAAACAGGAGATGACTCTCTCCTACGCTATCGAAAAAGGTTTTACTGACAAAGCATACAATATAGCTCTGGAACTTTTAAAAACTGAAGCTCCGCTTAACATAATCAACACAAAGATTATCCCTGCACTTAACAAAGTCGGCTCAGGCTTTGAGAAAAACACAGTTTTCCTACCTCAGCTTCTGATGAGTGCCGAAGCTGCAAAGTCAGCTTTCAACGCTGTCAAAACCGCAATCGCAGAAAGCGAAAACAAAAACAGCGACAAAATTGTCCTGGCAACAGTTGAGGGCGATATCCACGATATTGGTAAAAATATCGTAAAGGTTCTTCTCCAGAACTACGGCTTTGATGTTATCGATTTAGGCAAAGACGTAAAACCTGAAACAGTACTCAACGCAGTAATTGAAAACGATGCAACTTTGGTTGGACTTTCAGCTTTGATGACAACCACAGTTGTAGCAATGGAAAAGACAATCAAACTGTTAAAAGAAAAAGCACCGCACGTTAAAACTGTAGTTGGCGGTGCAGTGCTAACACAGGAGTATGCTGACATGATTGGCGCATCTCACTACGCAAAAGACGCTATGGAAACCGTGCGATATGCACAAACTCATTTTGAAAAGTGATATGAAAAAATTAAACATTCTTTTTGAAGACAAACATCTGATAGCGGTTGTAAAACCCTACGGTGTTCTGTCCCAAGGAAACGAAAACACAAAAAGCCTATGCACCGATATTTCGCAGTATCTGAAAGAAAAAGGCGAAAGCGGTGAAGTTTACGTAATCCACCGCCTGGACAAAACAACAGGCGGAGTAATGTTCTTTGCCAAAACAAAGGCGTCTGCTTCAAAGATGAGTTCACTCATCCAAAACGGCGGATTTCACAAAGTTTACTACGCTGTTGTTTCCGGTAAACTCGAGCACAAAACAGGCGAACTAACCGACCTACTCTATCACGACAAGGTTAAAAACAAAACATTTGTCGTTAAGAAAGAGCGAAAAGGTGTTAAAACAGCAAAGCTACACTACACTTCCAATGGCACAGCAATGTTTGAAAACAAAGTTGTTACTAAGGTCGAGGTGCATCTGCTGACAGGCAGAACGCACCAAATCCGTGTGCAGTTTGCATCCCGTAAACACCCACTAATAGGCGACAGAAAGTACGGAAGTGATTCCCCTCACTCCACCATAGCCTTGTGGAGTAGAGAAATCAACTTTAAGCATCCATTCACAGGTGAGCACCTCAAAGTAGCCACCGACCCTGAAAGTGATATTTTCAATCTCGATTTCAGGTTGTTTTAAAATCACAGACAGGTTCCTGCTCCTCTCGAAAAAACGGTTCTAAAAATCAAACATTAAATCAAACGGCGTACCGCAATGGTACGCCGTTTTTCAATGCACGGTGAATTATACTATCAAGTGCAACAGTTTATTAAAAAAAGAAGAAGTTCATACAAATCTCTGTTAGAATAGAGTTACCACACAACTAAACCAAAGGGAGAGATTTATATGAACTACCATCATCTTACCATAGAAGAACGC
>JAZSHE010000040.1:0-9949 GCA_045533085.1 Ruminococcus sp. | reverse complement strand
CTTTCGTTGACGGCAATAAAAGAATAGGTATACACACTATGCTTGTTTTTCTTGAAATCAACGGTATTTCACTTGAATACACACAAAAAGAACTTTACACCACAGTTCTTGATATTGCATCAGGAAAAGCAGACGTCGAAGAATTAACAACATGGATTTTAAACCACCAAACTTGACATAAGTTCTATGTGGTGTCAATACCTTTAGGTTCTGGTGGCACCCCCGTGCAGGTTCAAGTCCTGTCACCCGCACCATATAGAGCAGATATCCGAAAGGGTATCTGCTTTTTATCATACACACCAAAGAAGGTTGACAGGACTTGAAGGCGAGCGTTAATAAAACGTCATAGTATGACGTTTTTAGCGAGAGCGATGATGAACTTTTATGAACCACAATGAGGGTAAGACGAGGTAGCTTTCATTGAATTCTATACGCCTGTCACCCGCACCATAAAGAGCAGATATCCGAAAGGGTATCTGCTTTTTTATCAAATGTACCAAATAAGGTTGACAGGACTTGAAGGCGAGCGTTCATAAAACGTCATAGTATGACGTTTTTAGCAAGAGCGATGATGAAACTTCTTTTTTCTACAATTGAGCACCACCATCGTTGCAGGCGCGTAAGATGCGCGATAACTTTCATTTCCAGCAGGCTTTATGTAAAAACAACCGCAACCCTAGTGTTTGTCTAAGGTTGCGGTTTTTGTGTTCTACTTTATATACTTTCTTTATTCACCTCTTGTTTTTGCTCTCAGTGAATCTCAACTCATTGAGTTTGTATATCCCTTTTAGCTTTAAAACCAAAAAAGGAGCTTACTATCAGTATTGTTATGCAATCAGCTTTTCGCTTCGCCAAACATGTGCGCCATGTAGCACTTTGTGTATCCATTACACTTCACAATTGCAACACCTACACCGTTGCAATTAAAATCACTGCGTATCATATTGCGATAGTGACCTTCGCTACTTTTGAACTGACCGTAGAAAAAGCTTGCTGCGTTGTCGATATCTTCATTTAGAGTTTCAGCATCATTGAAATTTAGTACACCGGCATTGTATGCAACATTCTCGCCCATCACCCAGAAGTCACTTCTGTTTTCAATAGCAGTAAAACAACTTGTACCATCAGGTCTTGTGTGTGAGAACGACTCAACAAGTTCGTCACTTCTGATTTCTGCAGCTTTTGTGAGATCAGCATTTACTGTCAGCTGCTGTACGCCGACTCTAGTTCTCTCTTGGTTCACGTATTCGATAAACCTTTTAGCTATTGCTTTTTCAATTGACTCAATGTTATCAACAGTTGGTACGTTATCATCATTCTCGTTGCCTTTGTTTGTTACAATCTCACCTGTACAGCCATCACACTCAAGCCCTGCAAGATATCTTTGGATTTCTGTTGCATCCAGCACACTTGCTTCTTCAGAGTTTGTTGTTGTTGAAACATACCACTGCTCTTCAGTTAATTCAACTAAACCCGCGAGAGCAAGCTGAAGCTCGGTTACATCCATAATGCTGATCTGACCATCAAGGTTAACGTCACCCATCATCAGGTTTTTTGTTTGACCAGCACAAGTCTGCACTTCATCAACGCTTGTAGCACCAACGCTTGTAACAACGCTTGTTGCCATAATCATAACCACTGCAATTACCAAACATAATACTTTCTTTAACATAATTCATTTCTCCTTTGATTTGTTTTTTGTTCTGTGTCTTTCTGACAACTAAAGAATACAATAAATCCACAAAAACATCTTGGAAAAAAGTTTGCGAACATCACGAAGATTTATTTTCTAATTCAGAAATAACATACAAGTAGCGACACATCACATGCCGCTACTTCATACCGCTACTTTAAGAGATCAATTCTTTTAATCGATTACCGGGATATCATCTTCAGTTATGAGTGTCAATTCATTGACATCTTCACAATTAAAGGTATTCTTTGCGTGCTCCATAATCACCTTTTCATACAGATTTCTTGCATAGCGACCGTTACCAAAGTTACTCTGCAAACATGCTTTCTCAATCTGATTTGATACTCTTTCGAGTGCCTTTTCGGTGATGTTTAGCCCATTCTTGTGCACAAGACATCTGAACATAGCAGTAAGTTGTTCGGTTGTATAATCCTCAAACTCGATTATATCACCGATTCGTGAAGCAAAACCAGCGTTACTCTCAAGAAACTTCTCCATCTCCTTGGTATAGCCAGCAAAAATCACAACCAAACGGTCTCTGTTATCTTCCATCTGCTTGATAAGTTCTGTGATACACTCACTTCTGAAACTACTATTATTTGTACTGCCAGACACTACAGCCAGCTCATAGGCTTCGTCAATAAACAACACACCATCATAAGCTGACTCGCACACTGCCGCTGTTTTAGGCGCAGTGTGTCCGATATACTGACCGATAAGGTCCTTAGGGCTGACTTCAACAAGCTTGTTCTGTCTGATATATCCAATGTTATATAGTATCTCTGCAACAAGTCGAGCAACTGTGGTTTTACCTGTTCCCGGATTACCCGCAAACACCATGTGCACATTCTGCTTGTTTGCAAATTTTATGCCGTGTCCACTAATCTTCTTCTGAAAATTAAGCAGATTTTCAATGTCACGGATTTTATTCTTAACATTTTCAAGACCTGTAAGCCCGTTAAGTTCCGCCCATATTTCATCGCGACTTCTACGATTTCCTACAGCAGGGATATCCTTTACAAGAAGTTTTGAATCTATGTTAATACGCTTGTCAAAGTGATTAAAAATCACTGTCTGCTTTACAAGGTCAATATAGCCACGACTTTTCAGTTCGCTATCCATATACGTGTTAAGCACATAATTTTCAAGTTCTCGCTCGAACCCTTCCTCAAGCTCAAATTTTTCAGATAACTCATCGATGATAATATCGACAATCTGTTTTTCATCCATATCAGAAATGGTAATTCTGTTTGAAAGCAACCCAAGATAGAAATCATTATACTCAGAAAGAGCATTATCAAGCTTGTTCTTTTCGCCACTGATAAACAGCATAACCTTATCATTTTTCTCTTTGATAAGGTTAGTCAGTTTAATCATTTTCAGCTGGACTTCCTTACCTCCCGAAACAGAACTTGTCGCAATCGTGGAAACGAGCTCAAACTCTTTTATGTGGAGTATTGTAGGACTATCGATATCAGAAACAATATCAATCAATCCATCAATACCAATCTGTGAAAATCTGTGTTCTACGAGAGTCGGATCTTTCTTGAAGTAACTATAATAGTAAAAGAAACCCTTCAATATCTTTACAGTTTTGTCAGCGAGAGATTCATCGCGTGTAAAAATCGCTGTGTTAAACGGAATGTATGGCACAAGATCATCGTCGTTATAACGCTTGTTAATAACATACTGTGCGATGTTTTTGATAGTTTTATAGCTATCTGCTGTAAGAGGAATCTCGTTGAGTTCTTTCAGCCTTTCGTGGAAATTATAATAACCACCTGCTGTCATCCCCATTTTGTTTTTATCAACAATAAATCTCGCAAGTTGTGTCGGCTCAACTCCATACTTTTGTGCAAGGTCGATGATATACGCAGCCACCTTGTCAGGGCACTGCTGGAAAATACAACCAGTACAGTTTCGGTTGTTGCTGGTTTCCTGCTTATAATCTGATTTTTGTAAAAAGTCATATTTGCCATGACCTGTTTTATAAAAATCAAGCGTTGTAGTTACAAAAGACTTCTTTGTTTTTTCACATATTGGGACATAGGTATAAACAAGTCGATTTTCCTCGTTAGTACGAACTTGAACCATGCCTGTATTTATAAGGTCGGCTGCGGCAGCTGCTGACAATGCGTCTAAGAAGTTATACTCTTCCTGTGGGATTGATGTGATAGTGTAGTTTTTAATAAGGTCAGTCTTTTTCACATACATATCGCCAAGAAGCTCTCTATAGATATTCTCAGCATCAAGTTGCAATTTTTCGCACACATACTCTATATACGCAGCCATTTTATGTGGACAAAAATCCAAATCATCCTCACAGCAATCACATTTTATTTTCAAATTATAGCTGCCATTAGTCTTATTTATCGACCAACCGATATTATAACTACATGAATCCGATATCGCTTTCATAAAGCATTTAGTTACATTTTCGAGACGTGATTCTGCTGTACTTATATAACAGATTTCGTTGAATTCGAATCTTATGCTATCATCCTTTTTAGGTGGATTAAGCTCGAAAAATTCTTTCGAATGAACTCGGTATGTAAGAAGCCACAGATACTTATCCCCTGATACGTTTTTGAGTTCTGATATAAGCTCCTCCTGATTTTTTACGGTGATTAAAAACTCTTTGAAGGTCTTTTCTGCTACTGTTTCTTTTACAGTATCGTTACTTTCGCCCACGATTTTTGTGGAAGTAATCGTTACGGTGTTATTCTCCTGTGCTGAAGGTGACATTGCTTGTCCTGACATAAATATCGCTCCTTAGAAACTAAAATAGTTTACTATATATTTTCGTATAGTTTAATCAAATAGTTTAATCAAAAAACAGTTTTGTGTATCATCAGACTCTGTTTGAACCCATTCTGCTTGCTATGAGTTTTCTCTCTTGTGATGTAAGCGGTGAGCCTGAACTTGTCTGATAATAAGTCAGAAGCTGTTCAACCGTAATAACTTCATACGGCAGATGTGAGAAAGTCGCTTTGTCAACAACTCGGCGTTCTTCACCATTAGGCCAACTGAACACAAGAACATTTCTGATTTTTCCGCTGAGATTGATGTCAGTAAAACACGCTGAAAAATCATACTGATGACGGATAATCTGGTTTGACGGGTCTTCTTTGAGGTCGCTGTAAGCAATATGCTTGTAGCCATCAGTAGCTTTTCTGCCACCAACAGACTTTATCTCGAACAAAAACACACCTTTGTTTTCATCAACGACAACAGCATCGATTTCGCTTGATGTAGCACCATTTTTTATTTTTACGTTACGATAAACATCACATGTAGGTTGTGATGCAAGAACCTTCAGATTGTGCCACACGTTATCTTCGCCGCCTACACCAAAGTTTCTTGCCGCTACCTGTGCCTCCTCAGGAGTCTGTGGGACATAAGGTGCACGTGGTACACGAGATACATAAGGTTTATGATGTGCAAAATTTTCATCAACATTACGCAGGCCGTGGGTGTTCAGACGCACCAGCTGAGCTCTGAGCTCTTTTTTCATATCAGGTGTGATGTAATTGCAAGGGATAACAACATTGTTAAAAACATCTCGCCACATCTCAAAATGCACGCCTTGGCTTCTGCCACTTGAAGAAATCATAAATCTGACAACACCTTTTGTTCTTTTCATTATTTCTATCGCATGATATACTGTCTGTTCGTTTGGCAGATATGAAATTTCACGCATCGCTTTGTTTATCCTGATACTCTTGATGGTACCAACAATGCCACCGTACATAACAAAAACCCATATCATAAAAAACACAATCATCATAATCTTTGAAAACGAAATGAGATTTCGTGATACATTTTCTATGCTCGCTGTAGTTGTGTGCGCAGACACGGAAACAGTTGTAGCCAAAATCACTGCGATTGCTGTAACGATACCCCAAAGTGTTAGTTTTGTGTTTTTCATAGTAATGCCTCTTTCATATCGATTAAGAAATTATATCATACGTTTTTGTGAGATTCAACAAATTCCAAGATTTATCTCTGACAAAAGAATACAATATATACTGAATTTTATCCTGCAAAAAAAAGTTGCGAAAATATAAACTTCGAAACAAATCTCACTTTGCACATCGTAGTTTAGTATTGTCTGTTAACAAACAGTGTGGTAAAATATGAACATATTCGCAAAGGTGGTGCAAACATGGGATATAGTGAGCTGATTAAAAACTTTGACAAAATACGCGAATATATGCGACAGTTTTATGTATACGGATTTCGCACCCGCAACGATTTCGGACTAAAAAGCCCACGCAGCTATGACAACGAGCACAGACGTGTGGAAAGCTGGCTTTCCGAATATATGCGATTCAATCACACAGAAGATGGCAAAGTTGCGTTTATTTCAATCGACAGCAGACAACAGCCAGATAACCCACTGTACAAAGCTTTCAAAACAAAAAGCTTTACTGACAAAGACGTCATCTTTCATTTTTATATACTGGACTTGCTGTGCGACACCGCTGAATATACAGTATCTGAAATTGTATCTCTCATCGATTCACAGTATCTCAGCCACTTTGATAACGCTATGTGTATCGATGAGTCAACAATCCGCAAAAAGCTCAAAGAGTATGTGAAAATCGGTCTTCTCAAAGAGAGAAAATGTTCAAAAGAAATATTCTACAGTATCAACGAGAGCGACATCAACATCTACAGCTTTGCACACGCTGTCAGTTTTTTCTCACAAAACAATCCCGTTGGTGTCATCGGCTCGTACATCAGCGACTCAATGGGTAATAACGAATCACCTTTCAGATTCAAACACAGCTATATTTTTCAGGCTCTGGACAGTCAGGTGATGTGTCAACTCATAAGCGCCATATATGAAAAGTGCGACGTAAAACTCAACGTAAAAGCAAAAGGTGTTGACCTTGTCGGTGACAGCACCGTTCATCCGCTGAAAATATACATCAGCACTCAAAACGGCAGACAGTATCTGCTTTGCTATCACAACGGACTTCACACAATGATGTTTGTACGTCTTGATAACATTATATCTGTGATACAAGCTGACAAAAACGAAAACAGAGAAAAGTATCTTTTAGAATACGAAGATTTCAAAAAGCACCTTTGGGGTGTTGCTCTTAGCGACGATAACTCCATCGATGAAGTAAGAATGACTATACGCATTAAAAAGAACGAGGAATATATTTTCAATCGTCTTGAAAGAGAAAAACGCTGTGGTAACATTGTGTACAAAGACGACAACACCTGCGTTTTCACAGCACAGGTGTACGATGCTCTTGAGCTTGTGCCGTGGATTCGTACTTTTATCGGTCGCATAGAGGACTTCTACTGTTCAAACAGCGAAGTCACCGCTCGCCTCAACGATGACCTCATAGCTCTCAGAAATCTTTACGGAGGTGACGCAGATGCTGTTTAACGAAGTTTACTCGTGTTATTACAACACTATTGCCAGAATCATCAAAACCGCCATGGAGGGTAAACTCGACAACCATACTATGACCACGATTATCACAAACACAGCATTTGCAGAAAGCTCAATCGATATCCCGCGAGCGCTGAAAAGTGCCAAGTGGCCTCTGCTCAGAAGCGATATGACAAGCGTTATACGCAACGTTCCACAAAGACCACTTACTGAGCTCGAGAAAAGATGGCTCAAAAGCCTTTTGTCTGATCCACGCATCAGGCTGTTTGACGTGGACTTTAAAGGGCTTGAAGATATAGAACCATTATACACACAGGACACTTTTGTCAGGTTTGACGTGTATTCTGACGGCGACCCTTACGAAGACCAAAAGTACATAGAAAACTTCAAAACAATCCTTCGTGCTATAAATCTCAAAAAAGCTGTGCGTATATCCTACACAGACAACAGAACACGTACCCACAGCTACGATTGTGTGGTTGACAACATCGAGTATTCCATCAAAAATGATAAGTTCCGCGTGATTGCTGTCAGCAACAACAAAACAATAATAATCAATTTAGCAACAGTAAGCTTTTGCGAATTGCTCGACACCCCACACAGCACAGAAAACTGCTGTGCAACCCGCAACAAAAAAGAAATCGAAGCAATTTTAGAAGACAAAAACAACGCACTCGACAGAGCTTTGATATGCTTTTCTTACCTCGAAAAAGAAACTGTCAAAATCGATGACACTCACTTTTTATTCAAGCTAAGATATTTTGAGGAAGATGAAGCTGAGATTGTCATCCAGATACTCTCTTTCGGCACAAACCTTAAAGTAATTTCGCCACAAAACTTCATCGATAAGTTAAAGGCAAAAATCCTGCGCCAGACTGATTTATGCAGTAAATTCTGAGGTTCGCAACTTTTTTTCCAAGTATATAAACCTGTTTTGTTATAGAATACAGTCACAGAATAAAACTCACCGATTAACGGTTTATCAATCATCTGGAGGCTGATACTATGACAAACAACACAACTATTGTTACCAAAACCGACAATACTGAAGTAAAACAGTACTTTATCAAATTCGATTCTATCGAAAAAGCAAACAACTGGCTTATCAATCAGGATTCTATTGTAATCACAAGTATGGACTTAAGCACAGCGACACAGTTTTCGTTTCCTGCCAACAACATCGTTGTCACACAGGTTCGCATCGAATACATACAGTATCCGCACAAAGTAAACAACACCTACGGCATAGATGAGCTCACTCATAGTTCTCTTTACATCTCATCAAAAATCGAATCGCTGAGAAACAAATGGATACAGAGAAATCCTGACAAAAAATACGTTTACTGTGTAAAAAGCACCACCAGACGTCATCTGATGGGCACAAGTGTCGGATTTATATCTTTTGTCAAAGACAAGCTTGTTGTACTGTTCAAATATTGATAAACAATCAGTCGGTTTTTGACACCTGTTTTATTGCAAAAAATATGCATTGTGATATAATATTATCCGTTGCAAAAACACTCGAAGGGGTTTCGGAGGAAATAACATGAACAACTATTCCAGATATGATGTAATGCAGATTTCAGAGTACTTGCATCTGTGTATGGTCAAAGCTATAGACACCGCTCTCAGCAACAGAGTAGGTGCTGACTGGTTCGCAAAATTCAAAAAGATTGATTCAAAAAAGGAAAAGCATATCCTTAAAGAACACTACACCTCAGCACAAAGTATGGATCTGCAGTCCTGTTTCAAATTTTTCAAACACGGCAGTGACTACGCAAAGATAGTTTTTGAATTTTACGGAAACAACTTTTATCTACAGAATCAGGATGCTCAGCAAGCTGAAAAACAGCTCCAGTTTCTTCTCAACAACCTCATGAACAATGTCAGAAATGAGGTTTGTGCTCACGCAAGTGCTAATATGATCGAAAATGGTGAATCTTCGGTACGATACTCAGTTTACGGCTACAACGAGGCTGTCAACGATATGATAAAGTTTGCGAGTTTTTTCAAACAGGTACTCGACAGCGATGGTGTTTCGTACTACCAGAAAATGCTCTCTATGACTCAGGTCAAAAACAGCTACTCAATCGCTGATACAATCAGATGCGAAAACCTCAAAGCCGACATTGGTACCTTTGTTACTGCGTGCAACAAGCTTAACATAGGCATAACAACAGGCGCAAATGGTGAACTGCTGTTCATTTCATCCAACTATTCGGGAGATCTGGCTCAGATTACACTTTTGCTCAACCGCAACCAGTCTAAGAAAAGCAAAACTGCTTTGATTGTTATAATCGCCGTAATTATAGCTATTGTTGGTGCAGTAGCACTGATAGTAGGTTTATCAGGCAAGGATGACACCAATAACGCACAGCCTGATTACAATCACACTAACGTGCAATCAACAACAGCTACTTCTGCATCCGGCACCGATGCACAGACTCAGAATGAGACTCAGCCTGCTACCACACCTCAATCAAACGGCACTCACATGTATGGCGAAGCTAGCTATGAAGGTTTGACATTTAAAGTAGATCAGGAACAAGATGACAAAATAATCCTTTACTACGAAAACAACAGTACAGTTACATATAGCTTTGGTTGGGGTGGACAAAGTTCAAACTTTATTATTGAAACAGAAAGTGGTAAATACAAATCAGATCAATATGCTTCAAGAATTAATAACTATGTTAATCCAGGTGACTCAGGTAAAATTTCTTTGGAATACGGTGATATCGATGAGCGTATTGTTTCTCTTACTTGCGACAATATATACGAAGCCTATAAACCTTTCATTGGTACAGTAACAATCCCAATCGAATACAAATAACAATTACATC
>JAZSHE010000010.1:0-12854 GCA_045533085.1 Ruminococcus sp. | reverse complement strand
AGACCAACGTCACACATGCCGCCATCAACAACAGCTCTGATATCACCGCTAAGGTCATTCATAACATGCTGTGCAGTAGTAGGACTAGGTGAACCTGAACGATTAGCAGACGGAGCCGCAAGCACTGTTGAGCTTGCGCTGATGAGCTCTCTCGCAACCTCGTGACTTGGTAGTCTTATAGCTACTGTATCAAGACCTGCACTCACTTCGTCAGGAATCACGTCTGATTTTTTCATAATTATAGTCAGCGGACCCGGCCAGAAATGCTCAGCGAGCAGTTTGGCTTTTTCAGGGAAATCCGACACAAGATTAAAACGCTCTATATCTTCAACTTCTGATATATGAACGATAAGCGGATTGTCCATCGGGCGACGTTTCGCAAGAAAAATTTTCTTTACTGCATCGCCATTTAAAGCATCAGCCGCAAGCCCGTATACTGTTTCTGTAGGCATAGCAACCACCTCGCCGTTTTTAAGAAAATCGGCAGCGATTCTTATATTCTCTTTTGTGTTACTTAATAAAAGTGTATTCATACCATTAGTTTTCCATACTTTCTTTTAACTGTTCGGCACGCTGGGCAGTGATAAGCGCCTCGATGACTTCATCCAGATTTCCGTTTAATATATCATCGAGCTTGTAAAGTGTAAGACCGATTCTATGATCGGTAAGACGACTCTGTGGGAAGTTGTATGTGCGGATTTTTTCCGAACGGTCACCTGAACCGACCTGTGACTTTCTGTCGCTTGCAATCTCAGCGTTTTGTTTATCCTGCTCGACCTTTAAAAGTCGGCTTTTGAGAACCTTGAGTGCTTTATCTTTATTCTTGTACTGGCTTCGTTCATCCTGACACTCAACAACCATACCTGTCGGCAAGTGAGTAATACGGATAGCTGAAGAAGTTTTGTTGATATGCTGACCGCCTGCACCTGAAGAGCGGAATGTATCAATCTGCAAATCGTTCGGATTGATATCAATTTCAACATCGTCAGCTTCAGGGAGCACTGCCACTGTAGCAGCGGAGGTGTGAATTCTGCCACCGCTCTCGGTCTGTGGCACACGCTGCACTCGGTGTGTACCTGACTCAAACTTGAATCGTGAGTAAGCACCATCTCCATTAATCATAAACGAAATCTCTTTATATCCGCCAAGCTCGGTTTCATTTGCGTTAAGAACCTCAACAGAAAAACCCTTTTTTTCAGCGTACATTGTATACATCCTGAAAAGGTCAGAAGCAAAGAGAGATGACTCCTCTCCACCTGTACCTCCACGAATCTCGACAATTACGTTTCTGTCATCGTTAGGGTCTTTTGGGAGCAGTAAAATCTTGAGTTCGTCTTCAATCAAAGGTAGTTTATCCTTTGCTTCACTAAGTTCAAGCTGAGCAAGACTTTTGAGTTCCTCATCGCATGAGCTGTCTTCTAATAATGACAACGCATCCTCGATACTCTCTTTTGTCGTCTTGTATTCTCTGTATTTTTCAACAATAGGAGTGATGCTACTAAGCTCCTTGTTAATCTCGCGAAAAACTACAGGGTCACTCGCAACGTCAGGTTCGTAGAGTCGCTTGTTCAGTTCTTCAAATCTTTTATCAAAAATTTCGAGTTTATCAAACATAATCTGTCCTCAATACAAAAATCATTCTTCTCGTATAATCTGCTTAATGTTTTTTTCTACCTTTTTTCTGGGCACCATAACCTCGTGCGAGCACTTTGTACACTTGATTTTAAAGTCCATACCAACTCTTGTCACAAGAAAAGTGTTACATCCACAAGGGTGAGGCTTTTTCATAACGAGTTTATCGTTTATCCTTACATCCACTAAAATGCCTTCTCTCCCATTTTGTTTACATTATATAATAGCACAAAAGCACCAAAATAGCAAGGCGGTGCACTATGTACACCGCCTATGTTCATTTTACTCAATTACATATTGTCTTAGTCTGCCGTATGTCGCCTCGTCAATCACAGCTTCGACTTCTACACCCTCCGCTGTATACTCCTCACTGTTGACAGTTGAAGTGGTTCTGAGCTGTGCTGCAAGACCGGCTTTATCAAATGGGAACAAAAGCTTGACGCACTTTACTCGAAGCGGGAGATTATCCTCAACCGCTTTGAGGAGTTCGCTGATACCCGTTCCATGCTTTGCGCTGATTTTAACTGCATCCTTGATGCGCATAATATCCATATCTTCAGAAAGCAAATCACACTTATTGAGCACAGGAATAATCGGTGTATCAACACAACCAAGGCTGACAAGGAGCTTTTCAGTAACGTCTAGGTGAAGTGAAGCCTCGTCTGAGCTGGCGTCGCACACGTTGAGGATAATATCAGCAAGCGCGGCTTCTTCCAGAGTAGACTTGAACGCTTCGACCAGATGATGTGGCAAACGTCTGACAAGGCCAACGGTGTCAATCATCATAACAGTCACACCATTTTCGAGTTTCAGTGCACGGGAAGTCGGGTCAAGTGTTGCAAACAGTTTGTCCTGAGCAAGCACTCCTGCCTGCGTCAGAAAATTCATCAGTGTAGATTTACCCGCGTTTGTGTAGCCGACAATCGCAACTGTTATTACGTTGTCCTTCTTTCTTCTTCTACGCAGAAGCTCGCGGTGCTGTTCAACTTCTCTTAGCTGTTCTTTTAAGGTTTCCATCTTTTTGCGGATGTGACGCTTGTCTGTTTCGAGCTTGGTTTCACCAGGGCCACGGGTACCGATACCACCACCAAGTCGTGACATCTCAACACCCTTACCAGTCAAACGTGGAAGCATGTATTTGAGCTGAGCAAGTTCAACCTGAAGTTTACCTTCCTTTGACTTTGCACGCTGAGCAAAAATATCGAGTATAAGCATCGTGCGGTCGATTGTACGCACGTCTGTTGCCGCTTCGATGTTACGAATCTGCACAGGAGACAACTCCAAATCAAAGATAATAAGCTCGATTTCGTGCAGTTCACACGCTTCTTTGATTTCAATCAGCTTACCGCTACCAACACAGGTTGCGCTTTCGAGATGACTGAGCTTTTGTTCAATGCTGAGCAGTGGGTCAGCGCCCGCACTTTTCGCAAGCTCAAAAAGCTCCAAAAGCGAACTTTCGGCATCATAGTCACCTGTATCTACGCTGACGAGCAACGCACGAGTCAGTTTATTTTCCAATATATTTTCCATAGTTTTCTCCATATCATTTTATGCCTTTAGTATATCCTAAGTTAATCACTTTGTAAATATTCAAATAGTTCATAATTTAGTCTCATTAATTTAACATTTGATTTTTGACAAATATATAGTATAATGGTAAATGGAGAATTTTAAGCTGATATCAATCGGCTGTAAAAGAGGTTTATTATGGATAAAAAAAGAGTTGTTATTAAGGTTGGTACATCCACCCTTACATACGAAAATGGTAAGATAAACTTAAGAAGAGTTGACACGCTGTGTAAGGTGCTGTCAGACCTGAGAAACCGCGGTCACGAGGTAGTGCTTGTATCTTCGGGTGCTATCGGTGTCGGCATGGGCAAACTCTCTCTCCCGTCACGTCCTGACACAACAAGAGAAAAGCAGGCTTTAGCTGCTATCGGCCAGTGCGAACTGATGTTTATGTACGACAAGTTCTTCTCTGAATATAACAACACAGTTGCTCAGGTACTTCTGACAAAATACTCGGTTGACTCCGACCACAAAAGAGAAAACGTTTTAAATACATTTGATACACTTCTAAATATGGGAATCATTCCTATCGTCAACGAAAACGATACTGTTGCTATCGACGAGCTCGAGGGTAACAATTTTGGCGACAACGATATGCTTTCTGCAATCGTTTCAAATCTTATCAGTGCCGATACACTTGTTATACTCACAGACATTGATGGTCTGTACACCGATAATCCACGCACAAACAAAGATGCTAAACACATCGACGTTGTTGAAGCTATCACTGACGAAATCATGCACATGGCTAACGGTTCGGGTTCAAACCGTGGCACTGGCGGTATGACAACAAAATTAAAAGCTGCAAAACATGTAACCGAACAGGGTATTGACTGCATCGTACTAAATGGTGATAACCCTGAAATTCTTTACGACGTGCTCGAAGACAACAAGGCGGTAGGTACATTATTCAAAGGTCAAAGGTGAGATATATGTTAACAGTTAAAGAGTTAGGAATAAACGCAAAGAAAGCTTCTCGTGTACTTTCTGTTGCAAAAAGCGAGAAAAACGAAGCGTTAAAAAACATCGCACAAGCGCTGATTGACAACGCTGACTATATTATAGAGCAGAATAACATCGATATCGAAAACGGCAGAGCTAACGGTCTTTCTGATGCTATGATTGACAGACTCAAACTCGATATCCCGCGCATCGAGGGTATCGCTCAGGGTGTTACAGAAATCGTTGCTATGCCTGACCCTGTAGGCAAGGTGCTTTCAGGCAACAAACTTTCAAACGGTCTTGATATCACAAAGGTCACAGTCCCACTCGGTGTAATCGGCATCATCTTTGAATCACGTCCAAATGTTACTGCTGATGCCGCAGCA
Source organism: Ruminococcus sp. (assembly GCA_045533085.1). Lineage (GTDB taxonomy): Bacteria > Bacillota > Clostridia > Oscillospirales > Acutalibacteraceae > Ruminococcoides. The sequence continues at coordinate 8,325 of JAZSHE010000010.1, read as the reverse complement.
CTGTGTTTGAAAGCCGGAAACTGTGTTATCCTTCGCGGTGGCAAGGAAGCTATAAACTCAAACAAAGCTATCGTTAAGGTTATGAGAGAAGCTATCGCAAAGGCAGGTCTGCCCGAAGATTGTATCAACCTCGTTGAGGACACCACTCGCCAGAGCTCTATCGAGCTGATGGGACTTACCGAGTATCTGGATGTACTCATTCCACGTGGTGGTGCAGGTCTTATCAGAGCCGTTGTAGAAAACGCAAAGGATCCTGTTATCGAAACAGGTGTTGGCAATTGCCACGCTTTTGTTGACGAAAGTGCAGACGTCGAGATGGCTGCAAACATCATTTTCAATGCAAAGACCTCGCGTGTTTCTGTTTGTAATGCGCTTGAAACTATGCTCATACACGAAAAAATAGCAGACAAAGCTTTGCCTGCTATTTACGATAAACTCAAAGAAAAAAATGTAGAAATCAGGGGTTGCGAAAAAACTATTGCTGTTTTAGGTGACAAAGCCAAAGCTTCAACCGACGAAGACTACGCAACAGAATTCCTCGACTATATTCTGGCTGTGAAAGTTGTATCCAACCTTGACGAGGCTCTCGACCATATCGCAAAATTCAGCAGCGGTCATTCTGAAACAATCATTACAGAAAACTACAAAAACGCTGAAAGCTTCCTCAACCGTGTTGATTCTTCGGCTGTTTATGTCAACGCATCCACAAGATTCACAGATGGTGGTCAGTTCGGTTTGGGTGCTGAAATCGGCATCTCAACCCAGAAACTCCACGCTCGTGGTCCAATGGGTCTTGAGAATCTTGTTTCCACAAAGTTTGTTATCCGCGGCAACGGCCAGATAAGATAATCATATCACAAGGTACATCAGCGCTAAAACAAGCGTTGTGTCTGCCTTCTCGCTGATTAGTATCACAATGAGCAACAGAATAAGACTTTTTTCCTTATCTTTCATAAAAACATCCAGTATATTCGGATTGGTAGTCTTTATTGGACTGTTCTGGTTATGTAGTTGATTTTGCAATATTTCTTCAGTCTGCTTGTTATCCGTATCCTGGGATTTATGCGGTTGATTGTGCTCCTGTGTTTTAGTATCCGGTTGACTATCCGAAGGCGCTTTTGAATACATCTGTCTGAGTCTGTGCATCGCATCGTCCTGCATTCTGTCAGCCATCACTGAACCTCCTACTATAAAAACGAATCAAACACGTTGAATTCTTTGAGTAATGGTAAAAGTCTCATCACTTTTATGAGCTTTGAAGCTTCATCCAGTTTTTTTCTGCGCTCCTCAGACAAAAATGGTCTGAGTGCTTTTAGCAACTTTGTCGTGTCATCTTCCTTTGATGCATCTGACACAAGTGGAGCTATTTTCGTGAACATCGACATCATATCAGGTGAAAAACCGCTGATAGCCGATAATGGATTTTTATTTTTGGATATTTCGCTGTTCGAACTATTCGGGGTGTTACTTATGCCGAGCTGTTCCCCAAGCCCTTTTATCTGTTGCAAAGCCTGGGGGTCACTCAGAATCTGACTTATTTTAGCTGATAAATCGTCCATTTATCCCATCAGTTTTTTGATAAGAGCCTGAGCCTGTGGTGTGGACAAAATCTTCTTTGACTGCTCAGGGTCTGACAGAATCTGGCCTATTTTCTGAGCCTGTTTTTGGTCCATATTCATAAGCACTTTGTCAAAATTACCTTTTTGCAAAGCAGCTCTTACATCATCGCTGTCAGCATTCAACCTTTGTGACAGCTGCTCTATGAGTGAATTCATTTGCTCGTTATTTGCCATATATAACACCTCGGTATTATACTATGCAGAACCACAAATTTTATGATAGGTGATTTTATGAAAATTCTTGTCGTATCCGATACTCACGGAGATTTTTACAACTTAAAAAAAGCTGTTGAAGCCTGCCGTGATGCTGAAGTTATCATACATTGTGGCGACTCACGAGATGAGCTTGAATTTATAAAAATGACCAATACCGATAAAGCCTTCTACTGTGTAAAAGGCAACTGTGATCTCGGCAGCACTCTGCCAGGTGAAGAGGAAATCGTGATTGAAGGCAAAAAGATTTTCATCACACATGGTCACAACTACAATGTTAAGATGTCGCTTTACCCGCTGACATGTGCCGCAAGAGAGAGAAACGCTGATCTCGTCGTTTACGGCCACACCCATACGGCTTTAGCGGATTACGACGATGGACTACACATACTCAATCCGGGTTCTTTGAACGGATATGGCGGTTCATACGCCGTTGTGGACATATCACAGCAGGGCATAGTGACAAATATAGTTAAATTGAAATAATTATAGATTTTTGACACGTTGTGTGTTATACTTTAAAAAACTTCAAGGAGGTATTATGGTGAACGAGTTTTCAGAAGTTAAAGACATTTTTTCGGATTTGCTGAAAAACCACCGTATGCCCCACGCTGTTCTTATCGAAGGCAAAAGCCGTGAGAAAAGAAATCTTAGCGCAAAGTTTTTGTCAATGTATGCTGTATGTAACTGTCAACCGCGTCCGTGTGGCATTTGTAAAAACTGTCTCAACGCAAAAAACGGAGGTCACAGCGACATCGCAACACCGTCTTTGAGCGGTAAAACAAATATCATATCAGTTGATGCTGTGCGAGAACTCATAAAAAATGCGAGCATCATCCCTAACGAAGCTGACACCAAGGTGTTTACACTCTACGATGTTGACAGGTGTATGCCTGAAATATCGCAGAACGCTTTTCTCAAAATACTTGAGGAACCACCACAGAGCACCTTGTTTATACTAACGGCTGAAAGCTCAAAAAAACTGCTTTCGACCATATTATCGAGAGTTCAGATTTTCACTCTGAAAAACGAATCTGAACAAGATGATACAACAGACGCCCTTGCTGTTGAGATAATCAAGGGAATTTTATCATCAAGCGAGAAAAGCCTGTTGCTGTCAATCGCCAAACTTACAGACCGTGCGGTGTTCAAAGACACACTCAACCGAGTGAGTGAATATTTAAGACAAGGACTGTCTTATTCTGTCGGAATAAAAAACGACAGCGAGATTCCAAAGGCAATCGCTAAAAAACTAACCAAACAAAGGATAATCGGACTTATCGAGCTGACATCCAAAGCTACGATAAGAGCTGACCGCAACGTCAATATGGCGCTATTGACCACTTGGCTGTGCGGAGAATACAGGAGGATTTCATGGCAGAGGTAATCGGAGTAAGATTCAAACAGGTCGGTAAGATTTACTACTTTGATCCTGTTGATATAAAATTCAATACTGGTGAACAGGTAATCGTTGAAACAGCACGCGGAGTTGAGTGCGGCGAGGTTGCTACAGCCAACCGTGAAGAACCTGACGAAAACATCGTTCATCCGCTCAAAAAGGTCATCAGAAAAGCTACACCAGAGGATATCAAACATCTTGAACAGAACAAGCTCAAAGAAAAAGATGCACTGAAAACCTGCGAAAAGCTTGTTAACCAGCACGGGCTGGAGATGAAGCTCGTTGATGTTGAGTACACTTTTGATAACTCAAAAATTATGTTCTACTTTACAGCAGACGGCAGAGTAGACTTTAGAGCGCTGGTCAAAGACCTTGCTTCTGTTTTCAGAACAAGAATCGAACTTCGACAGATTGGTGTGCGAGATGAAGCAAAAATGCTCGGCGGTCTCGGCGTATGTGGTAAACCATTCTGTTGTTCAAGTTTTTTGGGCGAGTTCCAACCTGTTTCAATCAAAATGGCTAAAGAACAAGGACTTTCCCTCTCTCCGGTTAAAATTTCAGGTACATGCGGCAGACTTATGTGTTGCCTGAAATATGAGCAGGAGGCATATACAGACTTGCTCAAGCGTACACCTAAAGTAGGCGCAATCGTCAAAACTCCTATGGGCAGAGGCTTGGTTGTAGAATCGAACCTGCTTACCCAGACTTTAAAGGTAAAGATGGATAACACTCCTGACGAAGCTGCTCCACAGACATTCAAGGTGAAAGAAGTCAAGCTCTTAAAAGATGGTTTTATCAAGGTCAACAAAAAGGAACTTGACGAGCTCAAAAATCTGGAATAAAAATTTTTACCAAAATAATTGCTTTTTTTGCAAAGTATGCTACAATATACTTGTATCATTTAATAAGGAGGTTTATTTAAATGGCTTACGTAATTGATAAGGATACTTGCATCGGTTGTGGTGCTTGTGCAGATCAGTGCCCATGCGAGGCTATCGCTGAGGATGATGGCAAGTTCGCTATCGACGCTGACGCTTGTGTTGACTGCGGCGCTTGTGCTGGTCAGTGCCCTGTTGAAGCTATCGCTGAGGGTTAATTTTTACTTAGTACAAAGAGCTCACGGATAACCGTGGGCTTTTTTGTTTGCTCTTATTTTTACATATTTTTCGATTCTAAAAAAATAACACTGTGCAATAAATCATTATTTGCATAAATGCAGATATGTGATATAATTAGTTGTAATTTGGAGGTGAGCGAATGTACAAGGACAACGAACGATTGGAACCGCTTGGAAACGGAGTCGAAATTATCGTCAGCGATATGTATCATTTTTCAACAGATACTATACTGCTCGCTGATTTTGCGAACCCTAAGAAGAGTGACTGTGTTGTTGAACTTGGCACAGGCTGTGGTACTATGCCGCTTTTGTGGACAAGAGAAAACGCACTCAAAGAAATTGTTGCTCTTGATATACAAGAGGATGCTATCGATATGTTGACACGTTCAATCGCTTATAATAACGAAAACGGAAACACTAACTGTGCTTGCATCACACCGCTTTGCACCGACCTCAAAGATATAAAAGGCAAGCTGCCATTTGGTCACTACAATGTTGTTGTGTGCAATCCTCCGTACAAGCTTTTGGGCTCAGGTATTGTCAATCCTGACAAAGAAAAGCTCCTTGCCCGCCACGAAGAAAGCTGTACGCTCGATGATATATGTGAAGCAGCATCTCACCTACTCCAGTATTCGGGCAGATTCTGTATCTGCCAGCGCCCCGAACGACTTGCTGACGTTATGGAATCGATGCGTAAGTTCTCAATCGAACCAAAACGTCTGAGGCTTGTACAACAACGAACATCAAAAGAACCAAAGCTGTTTTTACTCGAAGGCAGGTACAAAGGCAACCGTGGCTTTATGCAGGTTATGCCAACGCTGTTTATCGAAAACGAACACGGCGACTGGTCAGACGAAATGAAACAAATCTACGGTTTATATAAAGAAGGCAGAATATGAGCATATTATATGTAGTAGGGACACCTATCGGAAATCTCGGTGATATGACACCAAGAGCACTCGAAACTCTGGAACTGGTTGATTTCATCGCAGCCGAGGACACCCGTGTTACTCTTAAACTTTTAAATCACTTTGGCATCAAAAAGCCTATGGTGAGCTACTTTGAACACAACAAGGAATACAGAGGACAGATCATCTGTGACAGAATCAAGTCAGGTGAAAGCTGTGCTATCGTAACCGACGCAGGAATGCCGTGCATCTCCGACCCCGGAGAGCTTCTCATCAAACAGTGCGAAGAATACGGTATTAAAACTATCGTTGTACCGGGTCCATCAGCTGTTATCTCTGCACTTTGTGTTTCTGGTCTTGCGACAGGACGCTTCTGTTTCGAAGGTTTTTTATCAGTAAACAAGAAAAGTCGCAAAGAGCACCTTAGTGAGCTTCTGAATGAAACACGTACAATGATTTTTTACGAAGCTCCGCATAAGCTGTCAAACACCTTAACCGATTTGTATGACACCTTTGGCGACAGAAAACTGACCATCGCACGAGAGCTCACAAAGCTACACGAAGAAATCATCCGTACTACTACAAAAGAAGCTGTCAAAAAATATGGCGATGGCTCTTTAAAAGGTGAAATCGTGCTTGTTCTGGAAGGCAAAACTGCTACAGATGAAGAAGAAACATACACCATTTCTGACGCAGTAAAAATGGCTCAGAAATTTATCAGCGATGGCATGAAACCCACAGATGCCGCAAAAGAAGCTGCAAAAATCACCAAAATACGCAAAAACGATATTTACAAAGAATTGGTCTGATACTATGACATATACGCAAGCACTTGAAAAAATACACTCTCTCGATAAATTCGGCTCACGTCCGGGACTTGACAGAATACAAAAGCTGTTTGATTTACTGCAGGGCGATTTGCTCAGACAAAAATTCATCCACGTAGCGGGAACAAACGGCAAGGGTTCGACCTGTCAGATGCTGTCACGCGTACTCAAAGAAAGCGGATACAAAACAGGTCTTTTCATCTCCCCTTATATCACCGAATTCACTGAGCGCATACAGATAGACAACGAACCAGTGTCAAAGGAAATACTCGCAGACACAGTAGCGTTTATGACACCTTTACTCGATAAACTGAACGAAGAAGGCATCATAATCACAGAGTTTGAATTTCTGACAGCTGTAGCTTTCTATATTTTTAAACAGCTCGGATGTGACATCATCGTGTGTGAAACAGGACTCGGTGGTCTGCTTGATTCGACCAACCTGATTGAATCGCCGCTGTGTTCGGTTATCACAAAAATCGACCTTGACCACACAGCAATACTCGGCGACACGATAGAACTTATCACACAGCAGAAATGCGGTATCATCAAAGAAAGCTGTATCACAGTATCAGCTTTGCAAAATGAAGAAAGCGACAGGATAATCGCTGACACCGCACTAAAAAAGAACAACAAACTCTACCACGCAAAAGACGTTGAGTTCTCTGACATAAACCTTAGTATCGATGGCAGTACGTTTACTTTCAACAATATTGTGCTCAGTCTGCCATTAATCGGCGAGCATCAGCTCGAAAACGCAAAAACAGCTGTTAAAACGCTGTACGCTCTGAAAGAAAACGGATTAATTGACTTTTCTCATAGCGACCTAAGAAACGGCTTTGCAAAATCAAACAACCCTGCACGTTTTGAAGTTCTCTCAAAATCACCTGTAATCGTACTTGACGGTGCACATAATGTAAACGGTATGACAGCGTTCAAAAACGCATCCCAGCGCTTTACACAAAGCAAGAGAGCACTCCTTGTCGGTATGCTTAGCGATAAGGATGTAGAAGCCTCATTAAGTCTTCTTGATGGAATGTTCGACGTGGTAGTTGTTACTGATGTATCAAACCCGCGTAATATGGATTGCTACGCTCTTGCTGATGTGTGCAAAAAGCATTTTGACAAAGTCATCGTGTGCAGTAACCCACTCACCGCTTTTGACACAGCATACACCATCGCTTGTGATGAAGACTACGACCTGTGCATTTGCGGTTCGCTTTATCTTGCGGGTGAACTTCGACCTCACATACTCGAAAAACTCCAAAAGTAAAAAGATACGACAACACAATAAAGCAAAAAAATCAAGCCTGTACTTATATTATATGAGTACAGGCATTTTTATTTAGGAAGTGAAAATATGGTAGAAACAAGCTACTACGACAACATTCTGACAGCCAGGTTGAGCGGAGAAATCGACCACCACAAGGCACCGTATATAAGACAAAAAATAGATTCACAAGCAGAATACTATCGACCAAAAGAACTGCATCTGGATTTTTCTTCGGTAACATTTATGGATAGTTCAGGTATCGGGCTTATCATGGGAAGATACCGCCAGATATCACTTTTAGGCGGTGTGCTAAAAGTAGTAAACGTGCCAAAAGGGTTGCTGAAAATCATCAGCCTTTCGGGTATAGACAAGCTGGGGGTGTTAAAATGAATGTAATCAACGAAATGAACCTGAACTTTAAATCAAAAAGCTCAAACGAGAGTTTTGCGCGTGCTGCAGTATCAGCCTTTGTGCTGTGCCTTGACCCAACTATAGCAGAATTATCAGATATTAAAACCGCTGTATCCGAAGCGGTGACAAACTGCATCGTTCACGCTTATCCTGACACACTGGGTACAGTGTACATAAATGTTAAAATCACCGACGAAAACAAGATTATAATAAAAATCAGGGACAAAGGTGTCGGCATCGAAAACATCAAGCAGGCTATGATACCTCTATTTACAACCTCGTCAGAAGAACGCGCAGGCCTAGGGTTTGCTGTTATGCAGAGCTTCACAGACAATGTCAAGGTCCGCTCAAAGGTCGGAGTCGGAACAACGGTTACTATGGAGAAAACTCTCTACCGCACCTACTATGACAAGAGATGAACTGATAGAACAGAACCTTGGGCTTGTGCACTCGTGTTGCAAAAAATTCACTGGACGTGGCGTTGAATACGATGATTTATATTCAACGGGATGTATAGGACTTATCAAAGCGATTGACAATTTCGATGAAAGTCTTGGG
>JAZSHE010000038.1:0-5921 GCA_045533085.1 Ruminococcus sp. | reverse complement strand
CGACATGGCTGCGATCAGACTTACTGCCTGTTCTTTTACAGGAGCTACTGTGATGAGCTTTTTCGGACACGCTTCTGCGCACAATCCGCAACCTCCGCACTTGTCAACGTCAACCACAGCCACACCGTTGCATACAGTAATCGCGTTGCTAAGACACGCTTTGACACAGTCGCCAAAACCAAGACAACCGAAAGAGCAAGCGGTGATTTCACCATAGCGTGATGCAGACAAACAGCTGTTAACACCCTGAAATACTGCTTTGTCAGTGGTGTTGTCACAGTTGCCCATACAATGGATGTGAGCGACCTTTTTGATAGTTTCGCCCTTTACACCAAGGATTTCTTCAACAGCGTGGGTACAATCTTCGCCACCAACCGGACACGCACCCGGCTTTGCAGTACCTTTAGAGAGTGCAGACGCATAACCCGCACAGCCTGAGTATCCACACGCGCCACAGTTTGCGCCCGGCAAAAGCTCGAGCACAGCCTCAGCTTTTTCGTCCTTTGGTACAGCCATTACTATGGATGCAACCGCGAGAATAAGTCCAATCAGCAGACCGATGCCTGCTACAACTAAAACTGCAATAAGTACAGCAGATAATGTTTCGTTCATATCGTCTACCTCCTTATGCCAGTGGGATGAGCTTATCAACAAAGCCTGAGAAGCCTAAGAAGCTCAGCGCTACGAGTGATGCGGAAATCAGCGTAATCGGTAAGCCCTGCAGACTTTTCGGAATGTCAGCAGACTCAAGACGTGAACGCACACCTGCAAACATTACCATAGCAACCAAAAATCCGATACCTGCACCAAGAGCGTTTACTAGCGCGTGACCGTAAGTGTAGGTGAAGTATGTTGTTGTTTCAACCTTCTGGAGCACGAGCATTGTAACGCCTAAGATAGCGCAGTTTGTTGTGATAAGCGGAAGATAAACACCGAGCGACTGATAAAGCGATGGAATGTACTTTTTGAGCACGATTTCAACCAGCTGTACAAGACCTGCGATGATGAGGATGAACACGATTGTCTGCAGGTACGAAAGGTCGTTCGGTACAAGTAAATACTGATAGATAGGGAAGGTGACTGCTGTTGCGAGCACCATAACAAAGGTTACGGCTACGCTCATACCAACCGCTGTGTTGAGTTTTTTGGATACACCCAGAAACGGACATATACCCAAAAATTTGCACAATACGTAGTTTTCGGTCAGTATAGCCGCCAGAAATACTGAAACAAGTGATTTAATTAACATTGTGTGTTACCTCCTTGTTGTCAGTTTCTTTGTTTGCACATTCAAAGCTCTTGCAGGTACTGCTCATCGGACAGCCCTGACAAGGGGATGTCATAGCCTCTTTGCCTGCCTTTGTGTTGAGCTTGTTGGCGATAGCGATGAGGATACCGAACACAAAGAATCCACCCGGTGGCAGAATAAAGATGAGTATCTGTACTGGTAGAATTGCGATGCCGAAAATTGAGCCTGAACCTAAAAGCTCGCGGATAATACCCATACACAGCAGTGCCGCAGTGAAGCCGACACCCATTCCCAGTCCGTCTAAAACTGACGGCAGAACAGGATTTTTGCTTGCATACATTTCGGCACGGCCAAGGATGATACAGTTAACAACAATCAGCGGTAAGAAAATGCCCAGTGAGTCGTTGATTGCAGGAGCAAACGCTTTGACTATCATCTGAACGATTGTTACAAAACCAGCGATGATTGTGATGTACGCAGGGATTCGCACCTTGTCAGGGATAACCTTTCTAAGCATGGAAATTACAGCGTTCGAGCAGATGAGAACCGCAGTAGCGGCAACGCCCATACCGATAGCGTTGGATGCTGAGGTTGTGACCGCCAGTGTCGGACAGGTGCCGAGCATCAGGCACAGCACAGGGTTTTCTTTGACGATACCCTTAGTGAATTCCTGAAGATAGGATTTTTTCTCAGCCATCTATCTCACCTCCGATTTCTGTGTTGAAGATATCACACGCTTTGTTTACAGCGTCTGCGACAGCGCGTGAAGAAATTGTTGACGAGGTCACAGCGTCAATTGGCTGACCTTCTCCTGAATAGTCTTTCGAAACAACAATCTTGTCGTTTGAGAACAAGCCTTTAAACTGAGAAGTGAAGCTCTCGTTTGAGGTGTTTTTGCCAAGACCGGGAGTTTCGTCGTCGTTGTAGTAAACATCAATGTTGATAATACTGCCGTCTGTTGAGATGCCTGTCATAACCTTTACCTGACCGCCGTAGCCGTTAGCAACAGTTGAAATAGCGTAGCCGACGATTTTCTGGATATCTTCAGCATCTTCGCCGACAGTACCAATATAAACTTTGGAGCCGTCCTCTGTTTCACTTAAAAGCTCAAACGAAGTAGCCTCAGGACACACAATTGTCATCGACTCCTGCTGAGCCTGTGCTTCGTTTTCAGCGATTTTTGATGAAGTCACAGCGTTTGTCACAGCAAGTGCCGCTGTGATGATAATACAGATGATAAACAAGGAGACTGTCGGGATAAAAACATCTTTGAAGTTGATTTTTCTCATTTTTTGTCCCCCTTTGCTTTTACTGCGCCGAAAGGCTTTGGAGTTGTAGCCATTTCGATAAGTGGAACGAGGATGTTCATCAGCAAGATTGAGAACGATGCACCCTCAGGCATATTTGAGTATGTTCGAAGCAGAATGGTCAGCACACCGCAACCGACAGCGTACACAACCTTGCCCCATTTTGTGATAGGAGATGTGACGTAGTCTGTAGCCATGAAAATAGCGCCGAGCAAAAGACCGCCCGAAAGAATCTGATACACAGGGTCCTGACCGACCAAGAGAGCCATAACACCTGCTGATGCGATATAAACACAAGGGATGATAGGGGAGATGACTTTTCTGATAACCAGATAAACACCGCCCAAAACAAGAGCAACAGCACAGGTTTCGCCCAGCGAACCGCCGTGTGCACCAAGTAAAAGCTGAGTGTAAGAGTATGTACCGCTTTCGGCTACTAAAGGAGTAGCGGATGCTACAGCATCGATATCCTTTGAAAAAGCGTCTGTCCATGTCATCATAGCGTTAGGGAAAGACACAAGCAGAACGATTCTTGCGGCAAGTGCAGGGTTGACAAAGTTCATACCCAGTCCGCCGAACATCTGCTTTACAACAACTATAGCGACGATACTGCCAAATACAGCAATAAGCGGGTTGAGTGACGGTGGTAGATTGAGCGCTAACAGTAAACCTGTTACAACAGCCGACAGGTCACCGATTGTTGTGTCGCGCTTCATAACATTTCGCGAGATATACTCACACAGCACGCACGATGCGATGCACACACCGATGAGCATCAGCGCTCTGAATCCAAAATACACAACCGATACAACGGATGCAGGAACTAAAGCGATGATAACATCGAGCATTATCTTTGTGGTAGAAGAGTTGCAACGCAGATGCGGAGAGGATGAAACGTACATTTTGTTTTCCATTATTTACCCTCCTTTAAAGGCATCTGCCTTTTCTTTTCGTTGTTGATAATCTGTTTTCCCATGCGGATAGTGTTCACAATATGGCGGTGTGCAGGGCAGGAATAAGCACAGCAACCGCACTCCATACAGTTCATGATATTTGCTTTCTGCATAGCCTCGACATCCTTTGCGTTGACAGCTTTGCAGATTGACGGTGGAATCAGGCGCATCGGGCATGCGTCAACGCATTTTCCGCAGTGGATACAAGCTGTAGGCTCCTGAAGTCTTGCTTGTTTTTCAGTAAATGCAAGGATAGCGTTGTTCTGCTTTGCGATAAAGAGTGAGTCATCGCTGACAGCAGCGCCCATCATCGGACCACCCAGAATGAGCTTTTTAGGTTCTTCCTTGTAACCGCCACAGAACTCGATGATATCTTTGACAGCTGTACCGATAGGAACGATTACGTTTTTCGGCTGAGCGATTGCGTCACCGTCAACTGTGATGCGACGCTTGATGAGAGGAATACCCGATTTGAGATAGTATGACAGCAAAGCAACAGAAGCGACATTCATCACAAGACAGCCTGCGTCAGCAGGTAACTTGCCCATTGGTACAACGCGGTTTGTACAAGCTTTTATGAGAACTTTCTCAGCGCCGTAAGGATATGACGCTTTGAGTGGCAGAACCCTTACTTCGTCATATTTGTTGGCTTCGTTTGCAACCATGGTCTGAAGAACCTTGATAGCATCAGGCTTGTTGTCTTCGATTCCGATGATAACTCGCTTGAGGTTAAGAATCTCCTTTAATGTGTAAATACCGCTCATGATGTTCCATGAGTTTTCTAGAACCTCGCGGTGGTCAGCTGTGATGTAAGGCTCACACTCAGCAAGGTTGATGATGAGTGTGTCGACGTTTTTGTCAGTAGGGATGTTGAGCTTGACGTGTGCAGGGAAGCCTGCGCCACCAAGACCGACAAGTCCGCTCTCTCTCGCAGCTTTGAGCAAATCGGACAGGTTGTTGATAACGGGCGGTTTGATGCCCTCGTACATACGCATTTCGCCGTCAGATTCAATTGTGACAGCATCAACTTTCATACCGCTTGATGTGGTGATTTTGTCAATCTTTTTGACAACACCGGAAATCGAGCTGTGAATCGGAACAGACACAAATGCGTCGCTGTTGCCGATAATCTGACCGACAGCGACAGTATCTCCGACTTTAACGACCGGTTTGCACGGAGCGCCGATGTGCTGTGACATCGAGATTGTCACGCTCTTTGGAGGCGGCATAACAACGCTCTGAGCCGACGCGGTATTCTTGTTGTGAGGTACGTGCACACCTCCGTAGGTGCGGTACGGCTTTTTTGGTAAAGTAAGTTTTGTTTCCATACAAAAACTCCTTAAAGTTTGTAGTAAATTTAACAATGTGAACACAAAAGTTTGCGGTAAAATTAACAATGCAAATTTACATTAAATTATACCATTTTTCGGCGTTTTTTTCAATGTGAATAACCGCCAAAATAATAGACATAATATGGTATATAAATACTAAAAATAAGTCTCGGAGATGATAAGGTGCAGTACATTTATGCATTTTTGGTTGGGGGAGCTATCTGTCTTGTGGGTCAGGTGCTCATTGACAAAACAAAGCTCACTCCTGCGCGAATACTGACAGGCTACGTTGTAGTGGGTGTTGTGCTGTCTGCTGTGGGAGTGTTCGAGCCGCTTGCAAATTTTGCGGGAGCAGGAGCCACAGTTCCTCTTTGCGGTTTTGGACATCTGATGGCACAGGGTGTGAAAAATGCCGTTGATATGATGGGAGCGATGGGGATTTTAAAAGGTGCGCTTTCGTCAGCATCAGCAGGCATCACAGCAGCGATTGTGTTCGGTCTTTTAGCAAGTCTGTTCAGTAAATCAAAGGAAAAATAAGAAAAGCTCCCGTTGTGGGAGCTTTTCTTATATGCACGCTGTGACAAATTTCGCACAAAAACAAAAATGCACCCGTTTTACGGGTGCAACGATTTGTTACTGGATTGAATAATCGAGATATTCCTCGAGTTCAGCGTCGTCCTTCTTCTTCTTTTCTCTTACAACCAGAAATGCAGTGATAGCGGCTGTTACAGCGGCAACAGCAGAAATCAAAATGATGACCCAGCCAAATTTAGGTTTTCTCTCCATAAGAGTACCTCCTTTAAGGAAAAGTGTTATACACAAATAATAACAGTTATTATTTCAAAAGTCAACCGACTTTATGTATCATTTAGGTTTTTATTTTGTAAACATTTTGTGAGCAGTTAAAGGAGGTATACGCATGATGAAAGTAACGGGGAAACGTCGGGTTCGTGTTCGACTTGTTGAAGGCTACGGCGCTCGGCGCTTAATATCACGCCTCGTTCGCCTCCGCTATTCCTCAAAAGGTCCACAGTCTCGCATTGATTTTCTGCGTTGACTTTGTCAACTTCGAAAATGCAGA
>JAZSHE010000148.1:0-16184 GCA_045533085.1 Ruminococcus sp. | reverse complement strand
TGGATATTAGATAAGAAACTCCAATCATGTTACAATAAAGATGATTGGAGTTTCTTATGTTTAATCAAGATGATTTAACTAAAAACTATCTTCAGATAGTCCGTAGTAATTGAATCGGATTGTTCAATATTAAAAAAGATTAAGATTATAGTAGATGTACTTATTAAGTTAGCGTTGAAAAGTTATTGATATAAATCAAGGTGTTAAAGTTAAGCGTTTAGCAGTTAATAAAGAGAAAACCCGCGCCATCAGACGCGGGTGAGTAATCGTCACATAGTTTATAGCAAACTATGTTTTGTTATGAGTTATTTTATCCTGAATTTTGGTGTGGATGTTTTTTGAGCAGGGGACTGTTTTGATGACGATTTGTGTAACAGTGTCTTGCCTTTTGAATCAAACGAGCTTTCAAACTTACTTTTATCAGCGCTGATGCATCTGACGGTGTAGGTGTAGCTAGTATTGTTTTTTACGTTGCGATCGATATAATACGTTGATTTTGTGTCAGCGATTCTTACCCATGTTGTATCGCTTGGCGATTTTCGGTAAACACGATACATCGATGCGCCCGTTCTCTTATGCCATGAAACTGTTATTGTGTTACCACTGTTTTTTGGAGCCTTAATTACAGGTGGTGCGAGATATAGATTCGTGAATCCTTTATTTACATAATCACTCTCAAAACTTGAGTCAGCCCCCACGCATCTTACAGTATAGGTATAAGATATCGAAGGCTTCGAAATTGAGTGTGAAAATGATGTTGATGATGTAGTTGTGAGTGTTCGGTACTGTGTGCCGTCGTGATAGAAGAGGCGGTATTTGTACGCCCCCTCAACCTTGCTCCATGTGATGTTTACACCTGTGCGAGTGTTTTCAAACGAAGTTATCACAGGGGTTTTGAGTCTTGTATCGACCGTATAGCCTTCTAGCGAGTAAGCACTTGTGTATGTGTTTGTTTCGGTGTTGATGCATCGAACGGTGTATGTGTATATTTTTCTATCGGTGGCAGTTGAATCAAAATAGCTGTTTGTAGTGGTGGTTGCAAGACCTTTCCATCCATCAGCAGTTTTGATAAATACTCGATAAGCAGCAGCTCCATCAACTTTGTCCCAGTAAAGGGTCACACCATAGTATGTGCGAGTAAATGAGTTTATGATAGGAGTCGCTATGTAATCGACAGTTTTTCCATCAGAGTCAAATCCACTCAGTAGAGTAGATGAGTCTTTCGATATACATCGCACAGTATAGGTGTATTTTGTTTTGCTGACAGCTTTTGTATCAACATAGAAATTATCTGTCGTTGTTGCTATACGCGTATAAGATGAACTTTCTCCGCCTTTACGATACACTGCATAGTTGCATGCGCCGTTTACTGCCTGCCATTCTACTTTTACACCATCTACTGCAGGCGATGCGTTGGTCAGCACTGGGGCGCTGAGAAAAACATTTGTGAAGCCTTCTTTGATGTATGAGCTCGTTGCGTTGTTTTTTGAGTCAACACATCTGACGGTGTATGTGTAAGACTTCCCGCTTTCTACACCCTGGTGTGTGTAGTTTGTGGCGGTAGTTGTGGTGAGTCCAACATATTTTGAACCGTCGTGACAGTAAATGCGATAGTGTGTTGCACCTTGCACTGCGTCCCAGCTGATTTTTACAGAATTTGACTGATTCTCAAATTTTCTAATGACAGGAGTTGGCAGCGAGTAGGTGTTGATTGTTACTTTAAGCGTGTCTATAGTAACCGAGTTGTTGTTTTTTACGTTGATGTATGTTGTGCCACTTTTGATTGGGGTGAACGTCAACGTATCTTTATTGTATTTTAGATAATTTGTATCGGTTGAAATTGTGAAACGCTTGCTCTGCGACTCAGGTGTGATACGTGCACATAGCTTGAAATCAATGTTTAAATTAGCGTCGATTGCATTTCCATAAACAAATGCGCCGTCTTCTTTGAGCCATGTTATGTCAACATCGTGAGTCTCGTTTTGTAGAATGTGATACATATTTTCAGCGGCATCGATGCCATTTTCGTTATGACCTGCCTGAGAAAAATGAATGTCGTAGTGGATAGCTGCTACTGTGTCAGGGGTGTGGAGTATGGTCGAGTTGCTACGCAACGGATAGTTTAACGTGCCGCTTGGATATTTAGAGTCAAAATAGTTTTTTACATTATCGTCGGTGACCCACAGTTCGTGGGTTCTGCTGACAAGATGAATTTTATTGAGAGTTTTGTCGTTTCCCATAGCAGTCTGGACTACTCTTGGTGCGGACAGCGAGTTGTCGCGGTAGTTCTTGTACTGTTTGTCTATTGCTGAACGAACGATAATGATACCAAGTTTATCGAGCGATAGTTCGCTGATGAGATTTGACGAAGCGTTGGTGAATTTTTCGCGATAGAATGAGGTCGATTCGTTTTTGTCAGCCTCTCCTTGAACCCAGATACAAAGTCTTTTTGACTGCGTAAAATGACCTGCGCTGATTTCAGCGTTATATGTTTTTTCAGCCTCTTTATATACAGCCATTGCACGATTGTAAGCTTCGCCACCTTTGACCCATTGTTTGACAGATGATCCGCCCCACGCAGCGTTGACCACCCATACTTTGTCACCGGTAAGTGTGTTGTATTTGTACGCAAATCCTGCGTCAGGACCTGTTTTTCCGTTGCCACTGTAGGTGAGTGAGTGCAGAGAATATGTGAGAGGTTTTGAACTGATTGATAGGTCTTCAAGCACATTCAAAGAGCCTGTGACGTAGTCCTGTGCTTTGTCTTTAGTACATACAGTAAAATTTTCGATGCCTGTGATTTTTTGTGCACGCGAGTCATTTGAAGGAGCGTAGGTTGAGTACACTTCACCTAATTTGCACATTACAGAATCTTCAGGATGATAGCTCAGATTTGCTGAGCACGAGCCTTCGCTATTAGATTGGCCTGCAAAATAAACGATTGTTAAAGGGGCAGGGTTTACGGTTATGTTGAGCACAATAGCATTGAGTTTTGTATTGCTCTGACCATTGAGGATTTTTTTTGCGGTTGATACTGTGGCTTGTTTTACAAGCAGGATTCTACCATTGCCTGTAGCTGTAGTAATAAACTCGGTATCTGATTCCTGTTTGAAAACAGCAGAGTCCTTTGAGTTTGTGGATACGCCGCTTTTTACTTTGTATGATGTTACTTTATCGTTATATAGCTGTGCTATTGCATAGCCGTTGAAATATTCGTTGATATTCACGACATCGTTGTATGTAAGGGTGAGGTCTTTCGTTTGTCTTATAACAAAATTACCTGGTATTTCAGCTTCTGTTGAACAAGTCGTAGCAGAGTCAGGGGTTGCTGAAGTGTCTGTAACTGCTTTGCAGTTTGCAGCTGTTACAGAAATTGATATCGTTTGCATAATTATTGTTAACGCTAAAATAAGCGCAAAAAGTTTTTTCATCATTAAACCTTCTTGTATATAAGATTCTTATCTTTTATTATATCAATTTTAGAAAACTAAATCAATATCATGAAAAAAGTTGTGTGTGTTCTTATTGAAATATATGATGAAACTCTTACTTAAGTGCTGTGCTTGATTATTACGGAATTTCATGGTAGAATTAGCGCAACGGCAAATACTCATGGAATAAGATAAAAGAAATGAGAAACTGTTATGAAAAATAAAAGCAAAGAGTTTAGTTTTTTCTTTTGTATTGTAGTTGTTTTGATGATGCTTGTTGTTTTAATTGTTTCTGTTTTTTGTGTAATCAGAGACAGCAAGAATTCTGCTTATGGTCTGCAGAACTTTATCTTAAAACAAGAGACGCAGAAGCCGACTGAGGCTGAAGTTAAAGAATACCATATTGACAATGTTACTACACTGGTGCAAAATAGACTTAGATCAGGGTGTGAGACTTATGCGTGCACGATGTTGTTGCAGACTCTGGGATATGATATTACTGAGTTTGAGTTTGCTGACAATTATCTGTATTGCTATGATGTGTACTATGGTGAGGACGGTAATATGTACGGTCCTGATATGAACTGTGCGTTTGCAGGAAATGTTTACAATGGCTATGGGTATGGTATCAACGCACCTGCTATGGCTAAATGTATGAATCAGTATCTGCATAAAGTTGATGATGGAAAACAAGCGATTGCGCTTTCCGGTGTATCGCTCGATGAACTGTGTCAGAAATACGTTGCAAAAGATATTCCTGTTATGGTGTGGGCAACTACATATATGAATGAGCCGTATGAACAGTTCAGTTGGACTGTTGTATATGTTGATGAGAATGCAAGACACGAGATTGGTGACACCGAAGTGTGGTTGCAGAACGAGCATTGTATGATGCTGTGCGGATTTGATGAAGAGAATTACTACTTTGGGGATTCTGTAAGCGGTGGTATCTCAGTGTACTCGAAAGAGATTTCACGCGAACGTTATGCTCAGCTTGGATATCAGGCTATTGTTGTAAAGTAAACACAGATATTATTAAAGGCACGAAGCTATAAGACTTCGTGCCTTGTTTGTTAATGATTATTTTTTGAGGACGTTTACGATTTCGCCCACGAAAAGATAGTGGTAGTCATCACCAGAGTAGTTTGACTTGATTGATTCATCGATTACGCTGTCTTCATTTAGCTGCTGAACGTAAAGTTTCTTACATACAAAGACGTCCTTAGCCTCAAAGAAGTACGGAGCGTTGCTGTCAAAAACTGGGGTGAGATTGCACTCCTTGGCTTTGTCAACATCGCGACCTGAATATTTACCACAGTACGCAAGAGCTTCTCTGTATTCTTCGCCGAAAAATGAGCAAGAAAAATAATCATTGTTTTTGAGAAACTCATAAGTGAAACGCTGAGGACGTACAAATGCAAAGACAACGTTTTTGTTCCAGAGAACTCCAAGCCCGCCCCATGAAGCGGTCATTGTATTATACTTGTTTTCATCGCCAGCTGTTATGAGCATCCAGTCTTTGCCAATCATTTCAAATGGTGATTTTGGAAGATTGAGCGGTGTGATTTCAGCCATAGTAAAACCTCCTGATAATATGTTTACGGGTATATGTATTGGTTACATAACGAATTTGCTTTTAATTTTGATAAGAACTGCTGCGATAGCACTACCAACAACAAGACATGTTGCAGCTTCGATCAAAGCGTTTATTCCTGCGAATGCAATAAAAAGGCCGACAAGGCTGTCGATAACAGTGCCTGCAAGCTCGGTCAGATGCTCGCCGAAGAACAACCACATTGATGACAAGAACAAAGTAGTGTTGATTACAGCTGTTGCTGTTGTTGCGATTGGAACAGCGATAGCCTCATGTTTGCTGAGCATTTTGTAGATGAGAGCAGGCAAAAGACCGCATAAAATTCTCGGTACAATACACATTACAGCAGTAAGAACAGGGTTGATACCCAAAAGTGCTAAGCCAAATGCGTCCATACCGAAACAGGTGATGAAGCTGGATAAACCGAACACTGTGCCTAAGATAAGTCCACAGCGTACACCGAGTACGACAGCAGCTACCGCTACAGGTAGGGTGTGAAGTGTCAGCTTTAAAACCGGGTTAATCGGAATGTAGCCGATGCCTGTGAATGTCATCAAAATGATCAAAGCCGCTAAAACTGCGGTCAAAGTCATCTCGACGAGGGATTCTCTGTTTGATTTTTTTGTTTTTACTTTTGACATAATTTATACCTCCTGCTACCTCTCCAGATGGATGAAGTGCAAATTTTGACTATAATAATTATGAGTTTTTTTGGTAAATAATACGTAGTCCTTCTAAAATAAGGTCGTCCTTTAGCAAAATATCGTGTTTGCAACTGTTAACTATCATTGGTGCGATACCACCTGTTGCAACGACGGAGCATGGATAACCGAGCTCGGTTTCGATTTTGTCAATAATTCCGTCGATCATACACGCTGTTCCTGTGACTACACCTGAGCGGATGGATTCATCGGTGTTTTTGCCAATGACATTTGCTGGTGCATTTAACTCGATTGCAGGTAAAAGCGCACCATGGGCGGTAAGGGCATCAAGTGACACGGACACACCCGGAGCGATTACGACACCTTGCATAATGCGATTTTTGTCGATAACACAAATCGCTGTCGCGGTGCCCATACTTATTACAATACATGGTGTGTCAAGAATAGATAGAGCAGCGGCGCATCCTGTGACAAG
The DNA here is from genome assembly GCA_045533085.1 of Ruminococcus sp. GTDB lineage: Bacteria > Bacillota > Clostridia > Oscillospirales > Acutalibacteraceae > Ruminococcoides. The sequence goes on along the minus strand of JAZSHE010000148.1, from coordinate 10,022 downwards.
GTCAGCACCCAGAGTTGCAGGGTCTTCAATCTGTATGTTGACACCTGTTTTGATTCCTGGACCTACAACCAGTGCGTCAACACCTGTGACACTTTTTACAGCAGCTTTGAGCCTTTTTGTAATACGAGGCACAACAGAGCACATAATACAACTGTCGATAGAAAAACTGTCGACGGAATACACCTGGAACAAAGTGTAAAGCTCGACCGCGAATTCGTCAGCCGTTTTGTGACTATCGGTCGAGAGTTTGATGATTCTGTGTAGCTCGTCACCATCGAATATACCGAACTTTATATTTGAGTTTCCGACATCAATTGTTAGTAACATCAGGGTCTTCCTTTCACGATTTGTATAATTATACAATTTTTTGCTCATTCTTTCAATATTATTTACAACTTATTTTTTGTTGTTTTTTTCTTAAATGAAAAATACGTCGTATTTTGTATGTTAAAATATCATTGAACTATGTAATGTTATCTTTTGAGGAGGTCAAACGATGAATTCTACTGACACAAATCAGCTGAAAGTTCTTGCTGCAAAAGCAAGAAAAGGTGCTATTGTAGGTACCTTCCACGCAAAATCCGGACATCCGGGCGGTTCTTTATCTGCTGCTGACATCTTCACTTATCTCTACTTTAAAGAGATGAATGTTGATCCATCTAACCCTAACTGGGCTGACAGAGACCGCTTTGTACTTTCTAAGGGTCACTGTTGTCCGAGCCTTTACGCTATACTTGCCTTAAAGGGTTTCTTCTCTATGGAGGAGCTTGAGAAATTAAGACATGTTGGCGCTATGCTTCAGGGTCACCCTGATATGAAAGGTACACCTGGTATCGATATGAGCACAGGTTCACTCGGTCAGGGTATTTCAGCCGCTTGCGGAATGGCTCTTTGTGCTAAGATTGACAATAAAGATTTCAGAGTATATACAGTACTCGGCGATGGCGAGTGTGAAGAAGGCGAAGTATGGGAAGCTGCTATGTTTGCTGCTCATAAGAGCCTTGACAACCTTGTTGTTATTGTTGACTGCAACGGTTTGCAGATTGACGGTTCTACAGCGCAGGTTGGCGGTGTTGAACCACTCGACAAGAAGTTCGAGAGTTTTGGTTTCAATGTTCTTAAAATCGACGGCCACAACTTCGATGAAATCGAAGAGGCTTTGAATAATGCGAAAAACACAAAGGGTATGCCTACTGCGATTATCGCTAAGACTGTTAAGGGCAAGGGCGTATCATTTATGGAGAATCAGGTTGGTTGGCACGGTAAGGCTACTAATGCTGAGGAGTTTGAAATCGCAATTAATGAGCTCGACGCTCAGATCAAGGAATTGGAGGGTTAAGCTATGGCACAGATCGTTACTAAGGCTACAAGAGAGAGCTTTGGCGAGGCTTTATGCGAGCTCGCTAAAACAAACGAAGATATCGTTGTTCTTGACGCTGACCTTGCTGCAGCTACAAAGACTTCTATTTTCGAAAAGAGTTTTCCTGAGAGATTCAGAAACTGTGGTATCGCTGAGGGCAATATGATTGGTGTTGCTGCTGGTCTTGCTTCTTGTGGCAAGATTCCTGTTGCTGCATCTTTTGCTATGTTTGCTACAGGCAGAGCTTTTGAGCAGATCAGAAACTCTGTTGCTTATCCTGAGCTTAACGTTAAAATTGCAGGATCACACGCAGGTATTTCAACAGGTGAGGACGGCGCTACACACCAGTGTCTTGAAGATATCGGTATCATGCGTACAATCCCTGGTATGACAATCCTCAATCCTGCTGACCACTATGAGATGATTGCTGCTACAAAGGCTGCTATTGAGCACCAGGGCCCTGTTTACATTCGTCTTGGTAGACTTGCTATTCCATCATTCAACGATCCTGATAACTACAGCTTTGAGCTCGGTAAGGGTATTACTCTCCACGAAGGTAATGACATTACAGTTATCGCTACAGGTCTTCCTGTAAACGAAACAAAGAAGGCTGTTGAAAATCTTGAGAAAGAGGGCATTTCTGTACGCCTTATCAACATCCACACAATCAAGCCTATCGACCGTGATATTATCATCAAGGCTGCTAAGGAAACAGGCAGAATCATCACAGTTGAGGAGCATAACGTTATCGGCGGTCTTGCTGATGCTGTTTGTGAGGTTACATCTTCTGAGTGCCCTGTTCCAGTAAGAAGAATCGGTGTTAACGATTGCTTTGGTTACTCAGGTCCTGCTAACGAGCTCCTCGAAATCTTTGGATTCACTGCTCCTAGCATCGAGAAAGTTATCAAAGAAGAACTCGCTAAGAAATAATTCTATTTACTTTGTATTCAAGGCAGAGAGTTTATGCTCTCTGCCTTTTTGTTTTCTGTTTTGTTGTATTAGTACTTTAATTGTGGTAAAATAGTAAAGGTGATTTTATGAAGATTTTACTTTTTACAACGGGTGGAACTATTGCGAGTATCATTGACGATGGTGTGATTGATGTTACGCCGCAGGGGAAACTCCTGGTACTGAGGAAGTACAAAGAGCTGGATGACCAGACTGAATTTGAGGTGGTATCGCCTGTCAATATACTCAGCGAAAACGTGATGCTCTCGGACTATAAATCTATAGTGCAGGCATTTAATGACATTGATATGAGCCTATATGACGGAGTTATCGTTACCCATGGGTCTGATACACTTGCATATACCTCGGCACTTCTGGGACTTTTGTTTTCAAAAATAAATAGACCTGTCTGTGTTGTAGCGGCTGACAAATCCTTGCAGGATGAACAGTCAAATGGTATGGATAATTTTTTATGTGCGGTTGAAATTATAAAAAGCGGTATGTGCGGGGTTTATGTGCCGTATCGCAACTTAGACAACAAGGTGTATATTCACAACGCTGTTGAGCTATTCGAAAGCGATACATTGAGCGATGATTTCTACTCCTTAGGTGGAGCTTATGCTGTATTTGAAAATGGTGAAATCGTTAAGAAAAAAGCAGATAACGACAATCTTTGCTGTGTTGATATAAGTAAGGCGGACCTGCGCTTTGAAAAGAAGATTATACAGATTATGCCGTGTCCTGATTTGGATTACAGCCGTATTGATGTAAAAGGATCAGATGCTGTTCTGCATCGTACTTACCATGCGGGATCTGTGTGCGCTGTGGGAAATAGTGACAAGTGTATCACAACGCTCATAAAAAAGTGTGAAAATGAGAATGTTTCGCTTTATGTATGTGGTTTGAAATCGGGCAAGGCTAATTATTATTCAATGAGTAGTGTGCTTGACAAGGGTATCAGACCGCTTTATGATATGCCACCAGCGTGTGCATATATGAAACTGATGTTGGAAGGGTAATATGAAAAAAGTTGCGTTTTTGTTCACTGTGATTGCGGGCACGCTGTGGGGGATGATAGGTTACTTTGTACGTGCACTTCAATCGCAGGGACTTTCTTCGATGCAGATAGTGGCTGTCAGAATGGTGATTTCAGCTGTGTTGTTCAGTCTGTTTGTGTTGATTTTTAAAAGAGATATTTTCAAAGTCAAACTCAAAGATTTGTGGTGCTTTTTGGGAACGGGAGTTGTGAGCGTTGCTACATTTTCGTTCTGTTATTTCAAAGCGATTGAGCTTAGCTCTTTGTCGGTTGCATCTATACTGCTTTACACAGCACCCATTTTTGTGATGATATTCTCGGTTTTTCTATTTAAAGAGAAACTGAGTATTGTTAAAGTGATATCGCTGATACTCGCGTTTTCAGGATGTGTTTTTGTTACAGGTGTTGTGGGAAATCAAGGAGATTTCAATTTAGTTGCAGTTGCCTTTGGTGTGATGTCGGGTGTGTGCTATGCGCTGTATTCGATTTTCTCACGTCTCGCTTTAAACAGAGGGTATGGCCCTATGACGATAACAATGTATACTTTTATATTTGCGTCGGTGGCTTCGCTTTTTATTATTGATATCAAACCTGTAATGAAGGTGATGTTTGAGGATGTGAACAGCGTTGTATTCTGTGCTTTGTTTGCTGTGTTATCATCTGTTTTGCCGTACGCTTTTTATACGCTGTCGCTAAAATACATAAAATCGAGCACCGCGTCGATTATTGCATCTATAGAGCCGGTTGTGGCTACCATTACGGGAGCGGTGCTTTTTAACGAGATGGTGGATTTTCCGTATGGTTACATCGGAATTGCATTGGTTATCGGTTCAATAGTGCTGATAAATATGGCGCAGAATAAAAGTAAATAAAACTAAGCACCACTTTGGTTTAAGTCAAAGTGGTGCTTTTTAGTGTTTTTTAGAGGATACGATGCTTGGTGTTTTTATACACAATATATGTTGAGGTCCCAGCAAGGGATATATGGGTGCTTTCGAAGATAGAATTTATACTCAGAGTTTAGTTCGTAGAGTCTTAATATCAGGGTGAAAAAGTCAGAGTTTGTGTGGTAGGCTGCAATGTTGAGTTTTGGTTTTGATGTCAGCGCATTGTCGGCACACATGAGCATTTGGTGCTCCATTCCTTCTATATCAGCCTTTATATATGTAAAACTGGAGTAAATTTCAACAAGATTGTTGAGTGTTACGACAGGGGTTTCGATTCCCTTTGTGTCACCTACTATAGACTGTCTGCCGCTGTTTTTTGACACAAGCATTGTACCGTTTTTATCAGCGATGCCAGCGTTTATTGCTGTGAAGTTGTGAAGCTCACGGCAGTGCTCGATCATTTTTGTATGGTTTTTTAGGTTAGGTTCAACAGCCACAATGCTTGTATAAGCATCAACATAGTGCAGAAATTCATCTACTGTGTCACCACGGTATGCGCCAAGATCAAGGTAACGTTCATTGTTGTTGAGTTTCAGAATGTTATCAAAAACCTCATCTTTGTGGCTATCAATTTCAAAAATATATTCAGGCTTTCCGCTGTATAAAAAGTACAGAGTGTTCTCGAATACCTTTTTGGATTTTTCATCAGCAAGCAGGGTATAGGCTTTTTTTATATCGTTTTTATGGATTGAAATGAAATTATCATCAACTGTTTCGTAGCCATAGACAGGGACGTTCGGAATAAGAAGTGTATGCTTTGATGCTACATAGCGTATCTGAGCCATAACATCTGGTAGTGATGATGCAAAGCACAGAGCGATGATGAAGTCGCTGAACTCTGCTTCAAAGTCAGCCATTTTTTTGACTGTGAATCCTCTGAAATTCTGGTATCGTACAAAGTCGTCACTAGCCATAACTCCGCTGCATTTTATATTTCGTTTTTTAAATTCGTCGAGCACCTTGTCGGCGCCGTTGCCCATACCATAAAGAATAATGGGCTTGTCGTTGTTTTTCAGAGCGTCCCAGACGCATACGTTGTTATTAATCATAGTATTAAGGTTCACAGGTCTGACACGGTGAATATCCGCTGCTTAAAGCGTCCTCTATTGTATCAAACATAATTTTGTTTTGTTCTTTCATATCTGTTGCACCTGAGCATGAGTCAAGGTGGAACTTTTTAGTGTTTTTGTTTCCGATGTAGTGTGATGGGGTTGTCGGAACTTCAGGTCTTTCGTCAGAATTATCCCAGAAAAACTCGATGTTATTTCCGTCGCTGACACAGACAACGGTGCCTTGTTTGTCGGTTCGGTGAGTTGTCACGGAGAGTCGTCTCAAGCTTTGCATAGTTTCTTTGTGAGGATGGCCGTAGTCGTTTTGGCGTCCGCAGGAGATTACTGCATATTCTGGTGATACTGCTCTAAGAAACTCTATTGAACTTGATGTTGATGAGCCGTGGTGTGGAACTTTTATCACATCTGCAGAAAGGTCCAGATTGTTGTTGAGCAAAGTTTGTTCGACTTCTTTTTCGGCATCGCCTGTGAATAAAAACGAGTTGTTGTTGCACGTTACTTTGAGTGATACAGAGCAGTTGTTGTAGTTTTCGTTGTCAATTACATAAGGAGCTAAAATCTGGAAATCAGAGCTACCTAATGTGTATGTTGAACCGACCTTTGCGTCGATGTAGTTAATACCGTTTTTAAGTACAGAATCGAGTACGTTGAGCCAAGTTTTTGTTTGTTGGTTTGTTTCAGTTGTAATGAAATTGTCGCACTCAAAGGTGTTCAGTACATCGTACAGTCCGCCACAGTGGTCCGAGTGCGGGTGTGTTGCTACGACATAGCTGAGTGTTCTTACTCCGCAGTTTTTAAGATACTGGCATACGGTGGCGCCGTATTCAGCTTCACCGGCATCGATGAGCATAAATTCGTCACCTGACTGTAGCAGAGTACAGTCTCCCTGACCGACGTCGATAAAATGAACAACCAGCTCTCCGTCATAGCTTATTTCGTTTAGTAACTCATCGAAAAAAGAACACGAACACAGCGATATCAGCATCGCAATGCAGAGTGAAAAGCATAGAATTTTCTTCAAAATAATACCTCCGAAGTCTTATGGTTACTACTATACACCATTATGAAAATCATTTCAACAATAGTTTTTTAAGATAAAATTTGCAAATATCATAAAAATGTGCTATAATCATCTCACGAGGTGATATTATGTCAAATAGTTACCGATGCAAATATGAAATTGTAACAGCTGATAACAATCTTCCGGGAAAAGTAATGCTTTATGAAAAGCCGGGTTGCGAGTGTTTTACTAATAAGCACTGGCACAAAAACCTTGAGATTGATTACATAGTAAAAGGCCGAATGTGGACAATGCAGAACAATGTTGACCATGATATTTCTGATGGTGAGTACGTTGTTGTGAATAGTGAGGATGTTCACCAGACTTGCGGAAAGGTTCCTGATGAAAAGGTCAAGTATCTTGTTGTGCTGTTTTCGTACAACTATATAAAGGCTTATTTTCCTGATTTTGAGAGCTATCTGCTCGATGTTGATAAGAACGAACAGGCAAAGCAGCGTATTGCTCAACTTCTCAAAGCTATTGTGTTTGAAATGGAAAACAAAAGCGAGTTTTCTGAGCTTAAGATTTCCTGTGCTATGATGCAGATTATGATGATTCTTTTCACAAAGTGCAGAGTGAAGAAGGAGAATGTTGCTGACAGAGAACCATCGGATGACCTTGAGTATGCAAAGAAGGCCATCGACTTCATCAAGGAGAACTATAAAGAGAGAATAAGTCTTGATGATATTTCGTCTTATGTTGGACTTACACCAACATATTTCTCACGCTATTTCAGACAGAGTACCAGAAAGACGTTTAAGAATTACCTGAACCTTGTTCGTCTTGAAAATGCTTTGCTTGATATACAGAATAACAATGACAGCGAAACTCATGCCGCGTTATCAAACGGATTCCCAAGTGTGAAGTCGTTTATCGCAGTGTTCAAGAGTGTGTACGGCTGTGCTCCGAGTGAATATATCAAGATTTATCACGAGTTGCCACAGATTTCAGAGATAAGAAAGATTTAGTGTGTACTATTATAATAATAGAAAATTCCATAAAAAGAGAAGGCACTATTTTTATAGTGCCTTCTCTCTTTTTATGGGGTTGCTACCTGCTCAATGTAGAACAGATCGAGCATAATTTCCATCAGACTGTTCGAATCAATTACAAACTCGGCATACTCGCCCTTTTTGACAGTACCTGGAATGTTAACAAATTCGATTTCGCTTGAGCTGTCAAGCATCGAAAGTGCTGTTGATGTCAGGTATGTCATCTTTGATGGGGTGAGGTTAGTGGTTGAGGTGTCGGTAATCTGACCGTACAAATTGGTAATCAGCGACGGATTCTGTTTGATGCTGCTCCATATCTTTGATATGAAAGCTGTCATAAATTGTTTTTGACGAGCCATTCGGTCGTTGTTGGAGTCAAGCTCGTCTAAGTCACGAGAACGTATGTACATTGTTGCATCATTTCCGTACAAAGTAATGGTTTCGCCTGCGTAAATTGTACGATTATAGTAGCCAGAGTAAAAATCTACCAGGGCTGTGAGTTCTACACCGCCGACTGTATCAGTCAGGGTTTCGAGTGCTCTGGTGTCTATTGAAAAGTAAGTGTTGAACTGTAAACCATAGAAAAGTCTCTGGAGACTTGTAATGGTGTTTTCACAGCTTGTGTGAGCGCCATCCCCGTAAGCGTATGATAGACAAATCTGCATATTTTCGGTGCGGACAAATTCGCCATCGGTGTTGTAAATATTGACATCCACCATTGAATCTCGTGATACTCCGAGGATTGTAACCTTGTTATTCTTTGTGTCGATAACAGCGGTGTAAATAGCGTCAGCCTGTCCCGATTCTCCGACTTGTCGGTCAGGAACTTCGAAATCTTTGATATCAATACCCATCAGCACAACAGTTGCCACATCTTCGTTGAACACGTAGGTCTTTCCTTGATATGTGATGGTTTTACCGTCATCCTGAACTTTTTCGAGATTTTCAACATCGGGTGACGGTTCGATTGTCATCTCCTTGTAGTTGTGCATCGCCGACTTGCCGACTTCATTGAAAATGAAAAGAGTAGAAGCAGTAGCGACAACAAGAGCTAAAATCACACATAAAATGATTATGAGGATTTTTACAGTTTTTTTCTTATTTTTATATTTTTTGCTGTGGTGTCTGGCGTATACAAAATCATCAGCACTTTCTTTGATGTCGTCGCTGTAAGTGCTTGATAAGCTGTTTTTTTGCTTTTTTTGTGTACTCTTGCGTTTTTTTCTGTGCGTAGGGTTTATATACTCAATAGCGTCCAATTGATCCTGGGAGACTACGTCGCTATCACTTTCGACAACTGGTTTTGTCGGTTCGAAATCAGATTCATGCATCTGTAACATCAACAAGCACCCCCTGTACAAGATATCTGACGTTACCGCCACCATTCATACAAGTGCTGAGTGTGAGTATGTGGTCATCGGTGTTGAGTTTGATGTCTTCTCTTACGTTACAGTAGTACGGACGTTGCAAGAGAGTAGAGTCGAGGTATTCTCTGAAACTGTCAGGGTTGTCCATATCGAATGAGTTAAGAATGTGTCTGTCATCATACTGGTACGCAGAGTATATGAGATAGGTGTATATTTTGTCTTTTGTGAAAACAAAGATAGTGTTGTTCTCATCAAAAAAGCTTTTATCGTTGAAACGATGAAGAGTAGCAAACATCGAGCCGTTGAGCATATTGTGACCGTAAAGAATGGTCGCAGGGTCAGAAAAATCCTTTGCGTTCTGCTTTTCTGAGTATATTGTTCCGGCGAACTGATAATTTTTATAAACGTTGTGGTCAAGATAGAATCCATCATTTGTGTCATCTGAACTTTGTGCAACAGGAAGATCTACGTTGGTGTTAGGGATGTAAATCCACGCGTATATATCAGGATTTATCTGCATCAGTTCGTGGAAATCAACACTTTCGTTTTCTTTTAGTTCAGCAGTTTTTTCTTTGAAACGCTCAGTTGGTGGCTGTGTGGCAGGAGCGGTTTCATCTTTGGTTGCTGTGTCAGTCTGAGCGTTTGTGGCTTCTGTAGGTCTTTCGATTGTGGAAGATGGATCAATGAAAAAGTATTTTACGAGATAGCCTGCACAAATCAGAAAGATAAGTACGGCTATGATGAGAACAATCATCCATATAATTTTACCTGAATCTTTTTTCATAATAATGTACCTTTTGAGATGGTGGTTTTGTAAGCTTATACACAACAATTATACAATTGATGGGGTGTTATGTCAATGAAGATGATACAAAAAAGAAAAGCTCCGCCACAGCGGAGCTTTGAGTGATTTCAAAATTACTCTTTAATCTTTTTAGCAGCGATAACAGCAGTAGCAGCAGTCATTAAAACAGCAAATGAACCGCAAACAACAGCAACGTCGCCTGTCTGTGGTGATGTTGATGGACCTGATGGATTACCAGAGTCTGGTTTAGCTGTAGGGCTAACCTCAGCAAAAGCAGAAACAGTGCCCATAACGAGCATCATAACAGCAACGATAGCGATAGCAAAAAACTTTTTCATGACAATCTCCTCCATATAAAGTAAAAGATAATAACTTACAATTAGATACAATGAGTATATCATAATGTTTCGAAATTGTAAAGATTAAAATTAACAAAA
>JAZSHE010000182.1:0-26733 GCA_045533085.1 Ruminococcus sp. | reverse complement strand
ATGTAAAGTATACTTGACATTTTGCTGGCGATATGCTAATATACGTGTAAAGTTAACTTTACATTAATCGCAAATGGAGGGTGTATGAATAACAGAGTTAATGAATTGAGAAAACAAAGAGGTATAACTCAAGCGAATTTTGCAAAAATGCTTGGTGTGTCACGAATGACAGTGAGCTCGATTGAAACAGGGAGATTCGATCCGTCGATTATGCTCGCGTATAAGATAGCAAAAGTATTTGAACTTAGTATCGAAGAAGTTTTTATCTTCGATGATGAGAATTAGGAGGTAATTATGAATTGTAATAAGACTGTATTAAGAATGGTACTGAGCATAGTTTGGATTTTGCTTGGCGCCGTAATATTTGTGTTAGGAGTATCAGGTGTGCTCGATGAGTTCTGGAGCGGATTCGGTGGTGCTCTGTTAGTGGTTGGAGCTGTACAGCTTGTCAGACACATTCGCTATCGTATGAACAATTCTTACAAAGAAAAGGTTGATATTGAAGTGAACGACGAACGTAACAAGTTTTTGACGAACAGAACATGGGCGTGGACTGGGTATATTACTGTCCTCGGTTTAGGTGTGAGTGCAGTGGTTTTCAGAATTATGGACAAAGATGAACTGTGTTCGTTGTGTGCAACAATAATCACTTTGATGGCAGTAGTTTACATCATCACATACTCGATTTTAAAAAGAAAATACTGATTCAAAAGGGGCTTTATGCCCCTTTTATTTTTGCCTTGAGTGTGGTAAAATCAGCTCAGAAAACTTGTATGGAGGCACACTATCAAAAAATTTATCGCTGTTGTTCTTGCTGTGCTGCTTTGTGTAACCCTTGCTTCGTGTAACAGGAGTATTGGTATTATCGGCGGCGCAGATGGTGAAACACATATATATGTCAGTGAAAAGTAGAGAGAAGAAAATGACACAGACTCAAAGGATAATGGAATTTATAGAGAGTGAATACTCTGACAAAGCCGAGTATCTCTTCGAACACGATGATACCGCGGTGTATCGAAAAGGTGCAAAAAAGAAATGGTACGCAGTTGTGATGAATATTTCAAAACGCAGGCTGGGGATTCAAAGCGATGAAAAGATTTCAGTTTTGAATGTCAAATTATGTCCTGACGAAATTGCTCTGATTGTGAACAACAAGGGATATTTTCCCGCTTATCACATGAACAAAAAGCATTGGTGCTCGCTTGTACTTGACGATACGCTGTGTGATGATGAAATTTTTTTCAGGATAAATCAGAGTTATTTGCTGGTAAAAGGATAAAGACAGACATAAAGGATAACATAAAAAAATAAGTATAAATATACGGTGATTAGTTTGATTATTATTTCATTGTTGTTATTGATTTTTGCAATCCTGATGGTTGCTTACTATGTTTACCGCGTAGCGTTTTACTCGCGCAAAAAGGGTCAGGACGATATATACGCTATCCCGAGTGGTGAACAGTATCAACCGCATAAAGAGGAGATGCTCTCTCTTATTGAAGAGCTTGAGAAAAGAGAATACAAAGACGTATATACTACGTCGTTTGACGGGTTACGCTTGCACGGCAGGTATTATCACGTCAAAGATGGGGCACCGCTCAACATCGGCTTCCATGGCTATCGTGCAACAGCTTTGCGTGACTTTTGTGTTGGCGCTAGCGAGAGCCACAAACGAGGTCACAATCTGTTACTTATAGACCAACGTGGACAGGGTAAAAGCGAGGGTAGAACCATCACAATGGGTGTCAAAGAGCACCGTGATGTGCTCAGTTGGGTCGAGTTTGCTAACGCGCATTTTGGCGATGATATCAAAATAATCCTTTATGGTGTGTCAATGGGAGCGGCATCGGTTGTGATGTCAACTGCTCTACCGTTGCCAAAGAATGTTACGGGAGTTATCGCCGACTGTCCGTACAATGCGCCAAAAGATATTTTACTCACAGTGTGTGAAAAAGATATGGGTATAAATCGCAAGCTTGCGTATCCCTTTTTATGGCTTGCTGCGAAGATTTTCGGCGGATTTGACATAAACGCGGTCAGCTGTGAGAGTGCTGTAAAAAAAGCAAAAATCCCTGTGCTTATTCTCCATGGTGAGGATGACAGATACGTTCCGTGTGATATGAGTCTGGAGATTAAGAAGGCAAACGAAAAGCTTGTCACACGCTATACTTTTCCTGATGCCGGTCACGGGATAAGTTTTTTCTCTGATAAAGAGCGATACAGAGAGTACACTGAAGCTTTTTTTGCTCAGTGTTCTCAGGATGATAATAAATAGGAAGTGAAAGACAGCGAGGATAAAATTTCGCTGTCTTTTTTGCATTATAGCGAGATGGTCATTTTGTAGGATTTGTACATCTTGTTGTTGAAAGTGCACAAAAATACATTTTAATATTTATTAAATCGGTCAAACTTTACAACTCGAGCTTCATTTTTATTGTATAATTTGTCCATTTGTAATATAATTGAAGGGTGTTCACGGGTTAAGTTGTGGAAAATGACCGAAATCGTTGTTTCTCCTAACCCATAAGAAAGGAGTTGTTTTAACTATGAAACAATATGATGCAAAACACATTTTGAATATTGCTATGGCAGGTCACTCAGGTGCCGGTAAGACATCTGTAGCTGAGGCTATGCTGTATCTCTCCAAGGCTTCTGACAGACTTGGCAGAATCGCTGACGGTAACACAATGCTCGATTACGATGCTGAAGAAATAAAGAGAAAGGTATCAGTCCTCACAGCAGTTGCACCTGTTGAGTGGAAGAATATGAAAATTAACCTAATCGATACACCTGGTCTTTTTGACTTTGAGGGTGGCATCTGTGAGGGTTATCGTGCCGCTGAAACAGCTATGATCGTTGTTTCTGCTAAAGACGGTGTTAACGTAGGTACTGAAAAGGCGGTAAAGGCTGCTACAAAGGCTGGCCTTACAAAGCTGTTCTTTGTTAATGGTGTGTGCGATGAGAACGCTCGTTTTTATCGTGTACTCGAAGACTTAAAGGCTACTTTCGGTCCATCAGTTTGTCCTGTAATTGTTCCGTTCATCGAAAACGGTGAAGCTAATACATACATCAACCTGTTTGAGTACAAGGCGTACACATACGACAAATCAGGAAATATCACTCCTTCTGATATTCTCCCTGAAATGGGTAACAGACTTGAGGGTTTAAGAGAAGCTATCAAAGAGGCTGTTGCTGAAACTTCAGAAGAGCTTATGGAAAAGTTCTTCGAGGGTGAAGAGTTCACTCCTGACGAGATTATCTTAGGTGTAGCACAGGGTGTTAAGGATGGTACACTTTGTCCTGTATTCTGTGGTGACGCTCATTCAACTTATGGTATTGAGCAGTTTATGAACTCACTTTCATGGCTTGCTCCTACAGCTGCTGATAAGGGTGCAGAGGTTGGTGTTGATGTTAACGGCGACCCTGTTGATATTACAGTTAACGAAGCAGGCGCTGCTGCAGCTATCGTGTTCAAGACAGTAGCTGACCCATTTGTTGGTAAGCTTTCATACTTCAAGGTTGTATCCGGTAAGGTTTCTACAGAAACACCGCTTGTTAATATGAGAACAGGCAAAGAAGAGCGTATCACAAAGGTGCTCACAGTTAAGGGCAAGAAGCAGGAAGATGCACAGTACATCGGCGCTGGTGACATTGGTGCTATTCCAAAGCTTTCTTCTACTATCACAGGCGACACACTTTGTGCTCCAACACGCAGAGTTATCTTAGAAGGCGTTTCATATCCGGCTCCATCATTCTCGATGGCTATGTATCCAAAGAAGAAGGGTGAAGAGGATAAGGTTGCTCAGGGTCTGGTCAGACTTGCTGAGGAAGATCCAACTATTAAATTTGTAAACAACTCTGAAACTAAAGAAATGGTAGTTTCAGGTATGGGCGAACAGCATCTTGACGTTGTTGTTTCAAAGCTCAAGAATAAATTCAACGTTGAAGTTGAGTTAAAACAGCCAAAAGTTGCTTATCGTGAAACTATCCGTTCAACAGCTGATGTTCAGGGTCGTCACAAAAAGCAGTCAGGTGGTAGTGGTCAGTTCGGTGACGTTTGGATTAAGTTTGAGCCATGCGATTGTGATTCTCTTGAATTTGAGGTTCAGGTTGTAGGCGGTTCTGTTCCAAAGCAGTTCTACCCAGCAGTTGAAAAGGGTCTTAGAGATTCTATCAAGAAGGGCCCTCTCGCTGGTTATCCTGTAGTTGGTGTTAAGGCTATCCTCCACGATGGTTCATCCCACCCTGTTGACTCGAACGAAATGGCATTCAAAATGGCTGCTCAGATTGCGTTCAAGAATGGTATCCCACAGGCTAAGCCTACACTTTTAGAGCCAATCGGTGCACTCAAAGCAAACGTTCCTGATGCTAACATGGGCGATATCATGGGCGAAGTTAACAAGCGTAGAGGTAGAGTTCTTGGTATGAACGTAGGCGAAGATGGTATGCAGATTGTTGAAGCTGAAGTACCAATGGCTGAGATGGCTGACTTCTCCGTTTATATGCGTCAGGTAACACAGGGCAGAGGTTCATTCAGCTTTGAGTTCGAGCGTTACGAAGACGCACCTGCTCAGGTTTCACAGAAAGTTATCGCTGAAGCAAAGGCAGCAATGGAAGACTAAGTGTAGAGCGCTGTAGCCGTCACAAAGTCGAGTTTGCATTTTGTAGTTGACAAGGTCAACATAGATAATCAATGCGAAGCTTATAATAAACAAATCCGAGTGAGGACATCTGTGCCTCATATATAACATAGCAATAATTAAGCAATTGATTTCCATTAAAACATCCGAGTTGTCCGCTCGGATGTTTTGCTTTATACAAAATCTGCAAAACAAAAACCGCGTGTGCATAAAACACACGCGGTCGTTTTTGTATTACTTATGATTACTTAATGAGTGATGTACCTGTCATTTCAGCAGGCTGCTCAAGCTCTAAAATCTGGAGCATTGTTGGAGCGATATCAGCTAGACAGCCGCCTTCTCTGAGTTCGCAGTTCTTGCCAACCACAACGAAAGGAACAGGGTTTGTTGTGTGAGCTGTGAATGGTGAACCATCTACGTCGTACATTCTGTCAGCGTTGCCGTGGTCAGCAGTGATGAGGGAAATACCACCCATCTCAGCTATAGCATCTGTAACAGCTTTAACGCCCTTATCAACAGCCTCAACAGCAGCTTTGGCAGCGTCAAATACACCTGTGTGACCTACCATATCGCAGTTAGCAAAGTTGAGGATAACAACATCGTACTTACCGCTCTTGATAGCTTCAACACACTTATCTGTTACTTCGTATGCACTCATGTGTGGCTGGAGATCGTATGTTGCAACCTTTGGAGAAGCAACAAGAATTCTGTCCTCGCCGTCGTACTGTTTCTCAACACCACCGTTGAAGAAGAATGTTACATGAGCGTACTTTTCTGTCTCAGCGATTCGAAGCTGTGTTTTGCCCATCTTTGAGAGATACTCGCCCAAAGTGTTTGTCAGGCTCTGTGGCTTGAAAGCAACCTCGACATTTGGCATTGTAGCATCATACTGAGTCATACAAACGTAAGTGAGTGGGAATCTGCCGTTTCTTCTTTCAAAGCCAGTGAACTCATCGTCAACAAAAGTACGAGTGATTTCTCTTGCTCTGTCAGGACGGAAGTTGAAGAATACAACTGAATCATTCTCTGCGATTCTCTTTGTGCCTTCGATTACCGTAGGGATAACAAACTCGTCAGTAACATCGTTTTCATAAGACTTAGCAACAGCGTCAACAGGACAAGCGTTCATCTCGCCCTCGCCGTAAACCATAGCAGCGTAAGCTTTTTCTACACGCTCCCAACGGTTATCTCTGTCCATAGCGTAGTATCTGCCCATAACTGACGCAATCTTACCAACGCCGATTTCTGCCATCTTATCTACACATTCTTTGACAAAATCCTTACCGCTTGATGGTGGAACGTCGCGGCCGTCAAGGAATGCGTGAACAAATACCTCAGTAAGACCCTTCTTCTTAGCCATTTCAAGAATACCGTAAAGGTGAGTGTTGTGAGAATGAACACCACCGTTTGATAAAAGACCGAAAAGGTGAAGTGAGCTGTTATTTTTGAGAGCGTTGTCCATAGCAAGGTTCAACGCTTCGTTTTCATAGAAATCGCCGTCAGCGATTGACTTTGTGATTCTTGTTAACTCCTGATAAACGATGCGGCCTGCACCCATATTTGTGTGGCCAACCTCAGAGTTACCCATCTGGCCGTCAGGAAGACCAACGTCCATACCTGATGCGCCAATCTGTGTGATAGGGTTCTCAGCAAAAATTTTATCAAGAGCAGGAGTTTCGGCAGCAGCGATAGCGTTGCCATCAACAGGAGCCATACCGAAACCATCCATAATAATTAAAGCAAGTGGTTTTTTAGCCATTTTTTAATCCTCTTTTATATAATTAGTTGCTTGCAGCCTTAACGATAGCAGCAAACTTCTCAGCAACAAGTGAAGCACCGCCGATGAGACCGCCGTCTACGTTTTCTTTTGAGAGAAGCTCAGCAGCGTTTGCATCGTTCATAGAGCCGCCGTACTGGATTGTAACAGCCTGAGCACAATCAGCGCAGTAAAGGTCAGCGAGAACGTCACGGATGATAGCACAAACTTCCTCAGCCTGATCAGCAGTAGCTGTAAGACCTGTACCGATTGCCCATACTGGCTCGTAAGCGATAACGATTCTCTTGAGCTCGTCAGCAGAAACGCCCTGTAAAGCAACCTTTGTCTGGAGAGATACTGTCTCAGCTGTGATGCCCTGCTCACGCTCAGAGAGAAGCTCGCCAACGCAGAGGATAACTGTTAAACCTGCATCAAGAGCAGCTCTTACTCTCTTGTTAACAGTAACGTCTGTCTCGCCAAAATACTGTCTGCGCTCAGAGTGACCGATGATAACATACTCGATACCCATAGCTTTGAGCATCTCTGCAGAAATCTCGCCTGTAAAAGCGCCGCTCTTTTCCCAGTGGCAGTTCTCAGCACCGATTTTTACGTTAGTGCCCTGTGTTGCTTCAAGAGCTGTCTGTAAATCAACGAAAGGAACACAAGCGATAACGTCGCAGTCTGCGTCCTTAACGAGTGGAGTGATCTGTGATAAAAGTTCCTTAGCTTCAGCAGGAGTCTTGTTCATTTTCCAGTTACCTGCGATGATAGCCTTTCTAACTGCTTTGTTCATAGTTAAATACCTCTTTATTGTAATTTTGTTTTATCAAATGGAAGGGCGGAACAAAGTCCGCCCTATCGTTTAAGTTGAATTATTTGTCGCCGATAGCTGCGATACCTGGAAGAACCTTACCCTCTAAGTACTCGAGAGAAGCGCCACCACCAGTTGAGATGTGGCTCATCTTGTCAGCAAAGCCGAGGTTGATAACAGCAGCAGCTGAGTCACCGCCACCGATGATTGTTGTAGCGTCTGTTTCAGCTAAAGCCTTAGCAACAGAAATTGTGCCGTTAGCAAAACAAGCGTTCTCAGAAACGCCCATAGGACCGTTCCATACAACTGTCTTAGCGCTCTTTACAGCATTAGCATAGATTTCAGCTGTTTTTGGACCGATATCAAGAGCTTCAAGGTCATCTGGAATTGCTTCTGCTGGGTGAACTTCTGTTTCAACAGGAGCGTCGATTGGATCTGGGAAATCCTTTGTGCATACGCAGTCAACAGGGAGTAAGAGCTCTTTGCCAAGTTCCTTAGCCTTGTTGATCATCTCAAGACAGTAGTCGAGCTTTGTATCATCAACGAGTGATTTACCAACCTTTTTGCCTAAAGCCTTAGCAAATGTGTAAGACATACCACCACCGATGATGAGTGTGTCACACTTGTCAAGGAGGTTAGAGATAACGTTGAGCTTGTCAGCAACCTTTGCGCCACCAAGGATAGCAACGAAAGGACGAACTGGGTTCTCTACTGCGTTGCCGAGGTAATCGATTTCCTTCTGCATAAGGTAACCAACAGCTGTTTCTTTGATGTGTTCTGTAACACCAACAGTTGAGCAGTGAGCTCTATGTGAAGAACCAAAAGCGTCCATTACAAAGCAGTCAGCCAGTGATGCGAGCTCGCTCTTGAATGGTTCAAGGTTCTTTGTTTCTTCTTTTCTGAAACGTGTGTTCTGAAGGAGAACTACGTCGCCGTCTTTCATTTCGGCAACAGCCTTCTTAGCGTTTACGCCAACAACCTCGTCGTCGTTAGCAAAAACAACTTCCTTGCCTAAAAGCTCAGAGAGTCTAACAGCAACAGGAGCTAAAGAGAATTTCTCTTCAGGGCCGTTCTTTGGCTTACCGAGGTGTGAGCAAAGAATGAGCTTGCCGCCGTCAGCCAAAATCTTCTTGATTGTATCAAGAGCAGCAGTGATTCTGTTGTCGTTAGTGATAACGCCGTCCTTTAAAGGTACGTTGAAGTCGCAACGGCAGAGAACTCTTTTACCGCTGAAGTTGATATCATCAACTGTGTACTTGTTGAGTTTCATAAGTAATCATCCTTTCAGATATGAATATTTGAAAAAATATTCCAAATTTATACATGTTAATTATATAACAATAAGTGGTGCCTTTTCAATAGTCAAAAACACTAATATTTTGCCCACATTTTCATACAATTATATCATAAAAATTGTTTGAAAAAGTAGGCGTTTGAAAATTAACCTAGTGTAGGGGGCGGCGTCATCGACGTCCCGAATACCCGTGCCCGAATTACCACTTGTGGTTATGAAGCTGACCCACCTCTAACAGTGATGGATAATCCCATTGTCTTAAAGCTTCGTATGTTGCGATTGCGACCGCATTAGAAAGATTGAGCGAGCGAGCTTCATCAATCATCGGAATACGCACACAGCTGTCTCTGTTTTGAAGAAGAAGTTCTTCATCAAGCCCCTTGGTTTCTTTTCCGAAAACGAGATACGCCCCATCCGGATATTCTATGTCCGAATGACGATGCAAAGCTTTGGTTGTGAAAAAGTAAAACTGTTTGCCTTTGTTTTTTTCAAAAAACTCAGCCTGATTTTCGTAGTATGTGATGTCAAGATATTGCCAGTAGTCAAGACCTGCACGCTTTAAATGTTTGTCGTTGATTTCAAAACCAAATGGTTTGACCAAATGCAGTCTTGCTCCTGTTGCCGCACAGGTACGGGAAATGTTGCCAGTGTTCTGTGGGATTTCAGGCTCAATCAGTACTATATTTAATTCTGCCAAAAGTTATCACCTCTAATATATTTTAAAATGGAGATAGTATTATTGCAAGTCTTTTTTAAAAGGAGGTAAAATTATGGCAAAAGGTAATACAATGGGAATTGTAAAAGGTGTAGCGGTCGGAATGGCTACTGGTATGGTCGCAGGCTATGTCGGCAAAGCTATGATGTCAACAGGAAAAAACGGACTCAAAAAGAAAGCAAACAAAGCGCTCGACACGATGGAGAACATCGCATCCACAGCTAAATATATATTCAGATAAAGTCTGGCACGGAGATATTCTAGTTATTATTCTCCGTGCCTTTTCTTATCAGTGTTGACAATTTGAATTGGTGTTGTTATAATAGCAATGTTACTAATAGTAACAAGGAGAGAAATATGGATAACATTATACTTGGATTACTGCTTTTGTGCAGCAGAACTATATACCAGCTCAGAGACAGAATAGATAAAGGACTTAACCTGATGTACAGCAGTAGTATGGGCAGCATACAGGCGGCGGTGAAAAAGCTGTTGAACAGCGGTTACATCAGCTTTGAAGAAGTTGTAGAAAATGGAAAATATAAGAAAGTTTATTCAATAACTGAAAGCGGAAAACAGCATTTTTATGAGTGGGTCAACTTGCCGTTCGAGCCACAATGCGCGAAGAATCCCGAACTTGCAAAAGTGTATTTCATGGGCTTTGCAGAAAAGGAAAATCGAAAATTATGCATCAAAAAGCATATTGAGTATTTAAAAGAGCAGTATGCTGTTCTAAACTCTATATGCGAAGAAGCTAAAAATACTGAAGTGATACCGGAGATGGCAGATGTGTTCAATTATCAGCTGATGTCGGTTTATTACGGCAGAGATATTATGAAATTCAACATTGAATGGTACGGGAAAATGCTGGAGAATATGGAGGGAAATAAGATATGATTAAAAGAAAACTCGACAATTCACCAATTGTTTATTACATAAGTTCGAAAGAGCATAGTGAGTGGGTGCTGCTTTTGCACGCCGCTTTTGTAAATCACAATATGTTTAAGTCGCAGATTGAGTTTTTTAAGGATAAGTACAACATCCTTGCGGTGGATATAATTGGGCACGGTGAGTCAAGTGACGCTCAAAAAGGCGATAGCATAGAAAAAATGTCGCAGTGGCTCAGCGAGATAATGAAAATAGAGGGCATCGTGAAAGTGCATATTGTTGGTGTGTCGCTTGGTTCTGTGTTAGCTCAGGATTTTGCTAATAAATATCCTCAGAATGTGCAGTCGCTTTCTTGCTTTGGTGGATACGACATCAATAACTTTGACCCGAAAATGCAAAATAAAAATGGCTTAGCGCAGATGTTTATGATGCTCAAAGCTATTTTTTCTGTTAAATGGTTTGCAGAGAGCAACAAGAAAATATCTGCATACACCGTACAGGCTCAGCAGGATTTCTACGATATGAACTTAACTTTTCCTAAGAAGTCTTTTATGTATCTTGCAACGCTCAACAGTATGGTTAATGTCTGCAAAACAGGGGATAGAGCGTATCCGCTGTTGATTGGTTGTGGAGAACACGACATCGATATGGAGCATAAAGCAGTAAAAATGTGGGAGAGAACAGAGCGTGATTGCCAGGTAGTGATATTCAAAAATGCAGGGCATTGTGCAAATATGGACACACCTGATGTGTTCAATGAAGTGATGTACAAATTCTTCAAAGGCGAATTGTAAAATACAATATTGGTATAAACGCACCGTGTGAGTTCACATGGTGCGTTGTTTTTTGTTATAAAACAAAATACTTTTGTGCATTATTGACAGCTCGCTGATATGGATATGGATGGTGATATTTCAGTAATGGACGTAACCGCAATCCAGTTGATGCTCGCAGGTCTTGCATAATAAAAACCTAACAACATAAAAAACACCGCGTGATTTTTCACGCGGTGTTTTTGCTGTCAATAAATATTACTATTCAAAGTCGTAACTGAGCTTTGCGACAGTCCAATCTTTGATTATGTCATAGTACTTGCACAGCTCTTCATGTGCTTTTTCTACATTGTGAGCAAGGTAGTTGCCACACTCGATTTTTGAGTTACCTGGGATATCACCCTCGTGGTCGCGACATTTTTTAACGATGTCTTTGATAAGCTCAAGTGCTTTATCGAGCTGTAAATCCCTTGTCAGAAAGTAAAAACCTGTCATACAACCCATCGGACCGAAGTAGATAACATTGTCGCTGTATTCACTGTTTCTGGCGTAAGTTGCAAAAAGATGTTCAATAGTGTGCATAGCATACGGTTCAAGAAACGGTGGTGTATTTGGTTTGATAAAACGCAGGTCAAATGTTGTGATATCTCCATCAATTCTGGAGATATATACACCTTTGTCAAGCTTGTTGTGGTCAACTGTAAAACTTGCTATTTTTTTCATAGTGGTTACCTCTTAGTAATTCTTCATACAGATATTCATATCGACGTTGCCTTCGATTCCGTCAACCTTTCCTTCGATGTTGTACTGCCACATTGTAAAGTTGTAGTACATTGACGGATGCTCCTCATAGTCAGCCACCCAGAAGTCGATATCCTTTAAGCTTTCAAGATTGTACTTGTAGTACATAAGCTGAGTGTTTGAGTAGATAATAGCTTTGTTGCCACTTTCTTCGATTGCGTCGCAGAATGCGATTGCAGCAGCAGTCAAATCTTCGTTTGACACGTTATCCGTACGCGCAGAGTCTCCCTCTATTGTTTCCCAGTCGAACGCGATAGGGTAGTCGAATTCAAGGTTCTTTATCTTGTCCAGAGTGTAAAGTGCCTCGGCTCTTCCTTCGTCAGCATTTTTAGCCTGAGAGAAGAAGTATCCGCCAACTTTGAGTCCTGCATCTTTGGCGCCCTGATAGTAGTCCTCAAAGTTTGCATCAGCGAAAAATCCACCTTCTTCAGAGTAGTATCTTCCACCGATTCTGAGCATCACAAAGTCAAAGCCCTGATTTTTTACAGCGTTGAAGTCGACGTTTCCCTGATATTCGGAAAGGTCGATGCCCATACACGATGCAACCTCGTTGTCGATGTAGTATGTCATCATACCATCCTCGTCAAGCTTAAAATTATCGTTAGCATAAGCGTTCTTAGGGAAGCCGTGAACAGCGTCTATCTCGATTTCTCCGAGTGATGGGTCGTTGATAGTGATTTTTTCACCACGTTTTACGACCTCGGTTTCCTGTTCGACAAAAAGTGTTTCTTTTGGAGCGTTGTCATTGTTGTTGCTTTTATTTTCTTTGTTACAGCTCGTCACTAAAAGAACAAGCATAGCGATTACAAGTATTAATGAAATGATAATTAATATCAAAGGGGAGATTGAACCCTTTTTTGCGTGTTTAGCGTTGTTAGAAAACATTTAAAATTCCTCCTTTTCAACATTTTCTTTAACGAGGATACCACAAAACGCGACTAAAGTAAACAAATTTAACAGTAAGTTTACTTTTACCTTGAAAATGTTTACACTTTCTTTTATAATTAACTAAATAGCGAAAGGGGGATGCGTGTGCAGGTTTTAGGCTACAAAAAGAAAACTAAAGCCCAGCTGCTTAAAGCGGTCGACGATTGTGTATCAATCAGCCAGCTTTTTGCGCTTGTGCAACACGAAGGACTTGTGTTGCAGATGCAATCTCTCCCAGGCGCGTCGAACATCCCTAAAAAAGAGCTCCCTACAGGCGACAAGATTCAGAAATCTCCGCTCGAAAGTCTCAAAGACAGGGTGAAAATCGCGATAGTTTGTCAGCGAATATAGTTTATGTCTAAAGTACAGCTTGGCTGTACTTTTATTTTTTTGCTCATATTTGTGAAAAATTGCTAAAATTTCTTGCTATTATCTCTACAAAGCGGTACAATTGTGGTGGAAGATTGTATTAACACTTAAGGAGGTTAATATGAAGAAGTTACTATCATTACTTTTAGCTGTGATTATAGTAGTGAGCGTCATGCCATTTACTGTTTTTGCAGAAGAAATCAGTACACTTGACTACACCTTTACAGGTACAAACGCTGACGACGCAGGTTACGCAGAGGGTACAATAACCTTTTATGCCGCTTCAGCTGCTAAGTACTATCTGTACTGGGGTGATTCACAGAAGGCTCTCCCACAGTACTACGAGATTGCGTCAATTACAGCTGACCAGAAGGGCTCAACATTTACATACAAATTCCCTGCTCAGACAGCGATTCCTGCTGATGCGCAGTGTATATTTGTATCAAAGGCTTCTGATTGTATCAACGCAAGCGTGAGTGAAGGTATCGCGAAGTTTGATATCCCACAGAACAAGCGACTTGTCAGCTCATCAGATGAGCGTCAGTATAGATATGCCGCTTTGTCAGATATCCATATCGATATGCAGAATGGCACACAGGCAGGTTACTACGTAAACGCAGTTGACCATTTTAAACAGACTCTTGCTGACTGTGTAGACAGAGACGTTGACTTTGTTATCTCAGCAGGCGACCAGGTCACAAATGCTGCCGGTGCAACTCTTGAATGGTTGACATATCAGCAGATTCTCGCTGAGTCTGACTACGTTAACCCTATCTACGAGACTGATGGTAACCACGAGCCTCGTGGCAGTGTTAACAACGGCTGCGACCCTGCGTGTGCTGACGAGGAGTACTCCATAGGTACAGGTCTTGACGAAAACGCACAATCGATTGTAGATGGCAAGGACTATTACGAAATAACAGAGCCAAACACAGGTGACCACTTTATCTTTATGAGTGAAGTCAACGCTCATCCGGGCGAGAATGATAACTTCTCAAAGGAACAGCTTGACTGGCTTGAAGGCTTGCTCAATAAGTACAAAGGCGACGGCAAGAAGATTTTCCTTATCCAGCACGCTTTGATTCAGGGTTATGGTGCTGGTGACGATACATACGACCCTGGTTATCAGGGCGGCATCAGAATGCAACACGCTGAAACCGGTGAGCAGTTCCCTAACAACCAGAGATTCAAGGCTATCTTAGAAGCTAACAAAGAGATTATCTGGTACTCGGGTCACACACATCTTGATTTGAAAGAAGAGCAGAACTATAGTAGCGAAAACGGTGCTTCATGCCACATGGTGCACATCCCTTCTGCTTGTAATACAACAAGTTTTACAAGAGATGCCAACGGCTACAAGATTTTAGGTTCTTCGACCGATTACACATTCTACGATGACGCTACACAGGGCTATTTTGTGGATGTATTTGAAGACGCGACAATCCTTTATGGTACAAACCTTGAACACAACAAGGTGTACCCAAGATACACATACATCATCGAAGAAGGCGAGCCTGAAGAAAGACCAACAGAACCTACACAGCCTCGTCCTACAACACCACCCCCAACACAGCCTGACATTGAAAATGGTCAGAAAGTTTACTGTGTAAACTCTGCTAACTGGGCTGAGGTTTATGCTCATTCGTGGATTCCTGGTGGTGCTACAACAACATGGCCTGGTAATGCAATGACAAAAACAGGCGAAACTGTCAACGGATTTGATGTATACGAGGCTGTTATTCAGCCTGATTACACAGGTGTTATCTTCAATAATAACAACAAAGGTTCACAGACAGGCGACCTGACAATACAGAATGGTAAGTATTACGACATAAAGACTGGCGCGTGGTACGCTTCTCTTGACGAAATCCCTGCTGTAGACCCGTTTTCAACAGACAGATATATTGTTGGTTCGTTTAACGGCTGGAGCACAGTTTCTGATGAGTTCAAGCTCAAGAGCGAAGGTGCTTCAACTGCATACGTTACATTGAATCTTGCCGCAAACACCACATACGAATTCAAGGTTATGAGACAGGGTGCATGGACAAGTAACACAACAGTTATTACAGATTCAATCGAAGGTCTTGTGTTCTCATCATCCACAAGCGCTAACGCAAAAATCACTACAAAAGCGGCGGGTGAATATGTGTTTACGTTCGGCATCAACTCATCTCAGCTAGGTGTTACATATCCTGACCCGACAAAGCCAACTGAGCCTGAGACAGAGCCAACAGAACCTGATACAGAGCCTACTGAACCTCAGACAAAACCAACTGAGCCTGAGATTTTCTACGGCGACGTTGATATGGACTCAGATGTTACGATTATGGATGCAACAGCAATTCAGCTTTATCTTGCAAAAAAGAGCGAGTTCACAGACGAGCAGATGCTCAACGCTAACGTCGACGGTACCGAAGATATCAGCATCATGGACGTTACTGTAATTCAGCTTTATCTTGCTAAGTCAATCGAAAAGCTTCCACATTTTGTAGCAGTTGCTAAAAATTCAGTAGCTTCAACAGGTGCTGATATATTGACAGCGCAACAGCTGTTCTCAAAAGCCCAGGATTATCTGAGCGCTTATTTCCAGTACGCATCATATAACGATTATCAGACACTCAAAAAGACTGTTTATAAATATAAGGACTTTAATGTATCGACTCTTTCAGCTACAGCTCAGGCTGAGATTTCTACAGCGATTGATTCGTTTGATGCGCTGAGAAACAAAGTTCATCAGCAGACAGTTTATTTCACAGACGGCAAAGCGTTTGGAAATATCTACGCATACTACTACAACAGCACAACAAATGCTATTGTAGAAGCATGGCCGGGACAGAAGGCTTCTTATATCCGTACAAATTCCTATGGTCAGAACATCTACGCCGTGACACTCAACTTCTCAAAGTTTGATTCCATCATATTTAACGGTGGTGCAGGTACAAACAAAACCGCGGACATCACACTCGATGGACTCTCAGGCAAGTTGTACTATCCATCTGCACAGGACACTGCAACAGGCGAGTGGACTGTAGAGGAAACCACTTTCAAACAGATGTGGTATGGTGAAAAGCAGGATGAGATGGAAGATGATGTCATGACAGATATCACAATTTACTTTACTGATACACTTTCATGGTCAACTGTTAATTGCTACTACTGGTTGGGTTCAAGTAACAACACATGGCCGGGCAAACCAATGACATTTGTACGCAATAATTCACAGGGTCAGCCGATATACAAGATGACAATTCCTGCTGGTGCGTCAGTTGTATTCAACAACGGTTCTGGTGTACAGAGTACAGACATCACAGGACTTGCTGATGGCTATGGTTACTACCTGACAACACAGTCAAGCGGTAAGTACCTCTTTGAATCATACAAATACGGCGAGTGATTATTACACATCTGGGAATAATATGCAATAATATAAGAATGCACCCCTGAAACAGCTGTTCAGGGGTGCACTTTTATGTTTTGTTACAGAAACTTCTTGTCAATTAGGTATTGTCTGCTGTATTGCAAATCATCTTACCCTCGTGGTCGGTGTGGTATTCTCCCTTTGGCAGAATTTCGCTGATTGGTACAATCTTGTAGCCCTTTGATTTGATTGTTTCTATGATGAGAGGTAGAGCCTCAGGAGTGTTTTTAGCTCCGTTATGCAGCAGAATTATTGAGCCGGGACACAGCTTTTGCTCGATTCGTTGTACCATTTCCTGAGGTGTCGGGTCCTTCCAGTCAAGAGAGTCAATGTTCCATTGTGTACAATACATTTTCTGGCTGTTACACACTTCGACCACCGAATTATCATATTCTCCGTATGGAGGTCTGAACAGCGTGACAGGCTTGTTTATCAGCTTTTCAATTTTATTATTACAGCTTTCGATTTCATTTAGCTGTTCTGTTTTTGAAATCTGTGTCATGTGAGCGTGGGTGTCTGAGTGATTGCCCACATCGTGACCGTGTTTTGCTATTTTTTTGACAGATTCGGGATATTTGTCAACCCAGTCGCCGACCAGAAAAAATGTCGTTTTGACTTTGTGTTCATCTAAGATGTTGAGCAGGGTATCGGTTTGTTCGTTGCCCCACGCGGCATCAAAGGATATGGAGCACACCTTTTCGTTGGTATCAACGTAGTAGATTGGAATGATACGCTCAGTATTCGCTGTCTGGATTACTTGCGATGCTGTTGATGTTGCGACTGTGAAAATTACTGCACCTATTAAGATGCACGCAAATATAGATAGCAGACCTTTTATAGTGATAGTATAAATTCTCAAAAAAATCCCCCTGTAAAGCCTATGCTCACAGGGGGATAATTAGTACAATGTTTTAGCAAATTCAGTCTTGGATTTCCCAAGTGATACCATCTTTAGAGTCTTTAACAACTACTTTCATAGCAGCAAGCTCGTCACGGATCTTATCTGCAGTTGCCCAATCTTTGTTAGCGCGGGCTTCCTGACGTTTTGCGATGAGTTCCTCGATTTTCTGAGTATCAACGCTACTGTTTTTCTGCTCGTTCTGGGCCTTGATTTTGTTAGCTTCTTCGATTAAACCGAGGCTTAACACCTTGTCAAAATCAGCGATGAGGTAGAGCTTTGTTGCGTCGTTAGTCTTAGCTTTGAGAACATCGTAAAGGCTTGTAAGACCAAGTGAAGTGTTGAGGTCGTTATCCATATTGTCCTTGAACTTTGCGATGTATTCATTTGCAACAGCCATATCAACTTCGCCGTCGTCTTTGAGGTTTGCGATACGATTAACAAGTTTATTGTATGCGGTTACTGTGTTATCGAGAATGTCAAAGTCGAACATCAGTGGTTTTCTGTAGTGTGACTGCAGGCAGAACATACGATAAGCCAGTGGGTTATAGCCCTTTTCTTCGAGCAACGATACTGTTAAGAACTCGCCTTTTGATTTGCTCATCTTTCCGCGTCTGTCAAGAAGATGGAGAACGTGGAACCAGTGCTTGCACCACTCGTGGCCAAGGTAAGCTTCACTTTGAGCAATTTCATTTGTGTGATGAGGGAAAGCGTTGTCGACACCACCGCAGTGAATGTCGCAGTACTCGCCTAAGTGTTTGATTGAAATTGAGCTACACTCGATGTGCCATCCCGGATAGCCAACACCCCAAGGTGAATCCCACTTTAATTCCTGATCGTCAAACTTTGATTTTGTGAACCAGAGAACAAAGTCGGTTTTGTTTTTCTTTGCGAGGTCTTCTTCAACGTCATCTCGAACGCCAACCTCAAGGTCTTCTTCTTTCTGGTTGCCGAAAACGTAGTATTTGTCAAGTTTTGATGTATCAAAATACACGTTGCCACCGCTGATGTAAGCGTAATCTTTTTCGAGAAGCACAGACACCATATCGATAAACTCTTCAATGCAGTTTGTAGCAGGCTCGACAACGTCTGGAGTTTTGATATTCAGCTTTTTGCAATCCTCAAAGAAAGCGTCTGTGTAGAACTTTGCGATTTCAAGAACGGTTTTCTTCTCGCGCTTTGCACCTTTGAGCATCTTGTCTTCGCCTGTGTCAGCATCACTTGAAAGATGTCCTACGTCTGTAATATTCATAACACGTGTCACATCGTAGCCTGAGTAACGCAGGTATTTTTCGAGCACATCTTCCATAATATAAGTGCGAAGATTGCCGATGTGAGCGTAGTGATATACTGTAGGACCGCAGGTGTACATTCTCACACGGTTTCCTTCAAATGGGACAAATTCCTGTTTTTCGTTTCCAAGAGTATTATATAGAATCATTGTAATTCCTCCAGTTTCTTTTTGAGTTGTTCGATTTGAATCTGCATTTTACACAGCTCCTGAGCGACAGGGTCTGAGTAATGTATCTGGTCGAGATAGTCGAGCTTCTGGCCGTTGATTTTAACGATTCGAGCAGGCACGCCGACAGCAGTTGCGTTGTCAGGTACTTCGGTAAGTACCACAGCGCCTGCGGCGATTCGTGCGTTATCACCGACTCTAAATGGGCCCAAAACCTTTGCGCCTGAGCCGACAAGAACGTTGTCGCCAAGTGTCGGGTGACGCTTGCCGTGTTCCTTACCTGTACCGCCAAGGGTGACATTTTGATACAGCGTACAGTTATCGCCGATGATAGTTGTTTCGCCGATAACAACGCCCATACCGTGGTCGATGAAAAGACCTTTACCGATGGTGGCACCAGGGTGGATTTCAACGCCTGTTTTGTGTCTTGCACGCTGAGAAATCCATCGTGCAATAAACTTCATATTATGATTGTAAAACCAGTGAGCACGTCTGTAGCTACGAACAGCTTTGTATCCTGAGTACAAAAAGAAAACTTCCAGTTTGCTTCTTGCTGCAGGGTCACGCTCCATAACGGAATTGAGATCCGCTATCAAAGTTTTGAACATATATATTCTCCTTGTGCTAAAGTAGGGCGGAACAGTGGTGAAAAATAAAAATGCGTCATCCCGCAAAGGGACGACGCAGTCGTGGTTCCACCCAAGTTCAGTTGATGCAAATAGCACCAACCCTTTACGCTTTGTAACGGAAGCTCCCGTGTGGAGATACTACATTTCCCCCCACAAGCTCACAGGTGCATTTCACAAAAATCGGCTAAAGGAAATTTCAGCAACCATTCCTCTCTCTGCTAGCGTCAGTTTTGCTACTTCTCCTGCTCAACGCTTTTCTATATTAATAGTATTATATACACTTAAATTGGAAATTGCAATAGTTTTTACATATCGGCAATTGCATCCTTGTTATCAATGATGTACTTTACACCCGAAATAATAGTGAACACTACTGAAATCCACAGCATAACTTCGCCGATGATATAAAAGTTCTGTTCCCACATAAAGTAATCAAAACTTGCACAATATGTATCCAAGATTTCGTGCAGTGTCTGCAGAACAAACACACCTACAATAGCGATAATCTGAGAAACTGTCTTAGCCTTGCCCCACATATTAGCGGCAACAACCTTGCCACTTGATGCGGCAGAAAGTCTGATTGATGTGACAACAAACTCTCTGAAAAGCACGATAAGAATGATGATAGGGTCGCATACACCAAGAGCTAAAAAACAAACTAAAGCTGAGATAACTAAAATCTTGTCAGCGATAGGGTCAGCAAACTTGCCAAAATCAGTGATTAAGTTGCGCTCTCTTGCGATTTTGCCGTCAAAATAGTCGGTGATAGAAGCCGCACCAAAAATCAGTCCTGCTACTAAATAGTGGTACGGAAAATACCACAACATAGCCGCAACCATAAAAGGAACGAGGATGATTCTTAAAACAGTCAATTTATTAGGTAAATTCATTTTAAGCCTCCATTTCGCCAACTAAATCGCAGTCGAGATAGTCGGTGATTTTTACTTTAACAATGTCACCGGTGCGTGGTTTAACGCCATTTGTTGTAAAGAATACGCACGGATCAACCTCAGGAGCATCTAAAACTGAGCGTCCGAAATAGCATTCAGCGTAACGATCAAAGCCGTCAACTAGCACTTCAAGAGTTTTGTCAACGTAGTTTTCGCAGTTATCCTGCATAATAATAGCCTGTTGTTCGTTGATAATTTGAGCACGGTGCGATTTAACATCTTCGTCAATCTGGTCTGGCATATCGCCAGCGATTGTGTCCTCTTCCTGAGAATATGCAAAACATCCGAGTCGCTCGAACTTCATATCCTGTACAAACTGAGAGAGTTCTTCGAATTGTTCCTCAGTTTCGCCAGGAAAACCAGCAATCAGCGTTGTTCGCAAAGTGATATCAGGAATTTCTGTTCTGAGTTTATTGATGAGGGCAGAGAGGGACTCTTTGTCGCCTCTGCGATTCATTCTCTTTAACACCTCGCCGTTGCAGTGCTGGAGTGGGAGGTCGATATATTTCACGATTTTATCTTCAGTTTTGATAGTTTCGATAAGTTCGTCAGTAATACGTTCAGGATAGCAGTACAGGATTCTTATCCATTCCAAACCCTCAATTTTGCACAGTTCTTTGAGCAATTCAGAGAGCATAAGCTTGCCGTAGATATCCTCGCCGTAGCGTGTTGTATCCTGAGCTATGACGTTTATCTCTTTGACTCCGTTATTGACTAAAATCTGAGCTTCTTCTAAGATGCTTTCCATCTTGCGGCTTCTGAATTTACCGCGAATCAGCGGAATCGCACAGTATGTGCAACAGTTGTCGCAACCATCAGCAACTCGCAGATAAGCATAGTGCTGTAGTGTTGATTGTACACGCTTGCCATCAAGTGGCATAAGCTCTTTGTCAGGAAAGTTTTCAACGGTGTCGCCACAAAGTGAATCGGTAATCGCTTTGACGATATCGCCGTTGGCACCAAGACCAAGCACAACATCAGCTTCAGGAATCAGCTCACGAATTTGAGTGGCATAACGCTGTGCAAGACAGCCGGTTACAACAATCTTTTTAATTTTACCTTCTTCCTTGAGTTTTGCGAGTTCAAGAATTTCGTTGATGCTTTCCTGTTTTGAGGACTCGATAAAGCCACATGTGTTGATGACAGCAACATCTGCCATAGCGGCGTCTTCAATAAGCTTGAAACCACCATCACGTACTTTGCTCATCATCATCTCGCAGTCAACTCTGTTCTTGGCACAACCCAAGGACACAAAACCAACAGTAGTCATTTTGTTCTCCAATATATGTTATTAATTAATAGTCGTACTCGGACAGTTCGGTGTATTCTCTGATAACCGAGTTGATATCCGAGTATGTATATCCAAGTCGCAGAAGAGCGTTTACACATCTTCTGCGACCTTTTTCGTCATTCAAATATTTAAGGTATTTCTTTTCAATCACAGCTCTTATGCTGTCTTCAAAGTCGCAATCCACAGCATCAACTGCAGCCTGTGCTAACTCTTTGTCGATACCTTTTTCAAAAAGTTTTCTAATGGCACCGCTTTTGGACAGATGCTTTATCTGAATAAGGTCGCTTGCGTATCTATAGGCATAACGCTCGTCGTTGACGAGATTGAGCTCTACCATACGCTCAACCGCTTTTTGTGCAGCATCGTAGCCGTAGTCCTTCGCGATTTTATCGGTTAGTTCTTTTTGGGAGTGGTCTCTGAAAGATACAAGCCACATAGCCTTGTCTTTAGCTCTCTTAAGGTTTGAGGCATCGATGACTTCTTTGAGTTTTTCGTCATCAATTTCATCGCCTACATCAACGCGGTGCGACAATACAACTTCGGTGTCGAGCTTGACGACAAATTCTCCGTCAATATATAGGGCACAAAAGCCTTTGCGCCTTTTTTCGATAGCGGTGACAGTCATCAGTCTTCAACTAAAATGTCGATGTTTGACTTTGAGCTTTTAGCTGATGATTTCGGCTCAGCTTTAGGTTCTGCTTTTGATACAAGTGTGGACTTTGCAGGCTTTTTAGCCTTAGGGCTGAGTCTGTCAACATTTTCCCAAAGGAGTTTTTCAATTTCGTTTCTGATTTCTTCGTTTGCATCGAGGAATTCCTTAACATTGTCGCGACCCTGGCCGAGTCTTGTTTCACCAAAGTTAAACCACGCACCTGATTTTTGTACAACATCGGCTTTAACAGCAAGGTCAAGAAGCTCGCCTGTACGTGAGATGCCTTTGCCGTACATGATATCAAACTCAGCCTCTTTGAACGGAGGAGCGATTTTATTTTTAACAACCTTTGCACGTGTGCGTGAGCCGATCATCTCGCCGTTTTGCTTTAATGTTTCTACTCTTCTGATGTCGATACGTACAGATGAGTAGAATTTGAGCGCTCTACCACCAGGAGTAACCTCAGGGTTACCATATACAACGCCGACTTTCTCACGAAGCTGGTTGATGAAGATAGCAACGCAGTTTGACTTAGAGATAGCACCTGCGAGTTTTCTCAGTGCCTGTGACATAAGACGAGCCTGAAGACCAACGTGTGAGTCGCCCATTTCGCCTTCGATTTCAGCCTTAGGAACAAGCGCTGCTACATAGTCGATAACGATAACGTCGATAGCACCTGAACGGATAAGAGCCTCAGCGATTTCAAGCGCATCTTCACCTGTGTCAGGCTGAGAAACTAAAAGCGAATCAACGTCAACACCCAAAGCCTGAGCATAAACAGGGTCGAGTGCGTGCTCAACGTCGATGAATGCAACGTTACCACCGTCTTTCTGACCTTCAGCGATACAGTGGAGAGAAAGGGTTGTTTTACCTGAACTTTCAGGTCCGTAGATTTCGATGATTCTGCCGCGTGGCAAACCACCGATACCAAGCGCAATATCAAGTGAAAGTGAGCCTGTTGAAACATGACCCACGTTGAGAGCAGAATCCTGTCCAAGACGCATAACAGCGCCTTTGCCGAACTGTTTTTCAATCTGTCCTAAAGCAGTCTCGAGAGCCTTATTCTTATCAATAGCCATACTAAATTTCTCCTTTTGGGCAAAGCCCCATATATATTACTTTGATATTATACAATATAATTGCGGAAATTTCAACAAATTTCGAAAATATGTTCTAATTGTAATTTATGGTTACGGATTGTAAATTCCTGTTACAGCGCGCACGGTGTTGCCTAAATCAAGATATCCCTTGATATCTGTAAAGCCTGCGTTTGTCATCAGATTTTTGACATAGTCGAACTGATTTTCTCCCAATTCAAAGGCTATGCATCCGCCGTTTTTGAGTTTTTTTGACCATATATCAATGATGCCACGGTAAAAACTGTAGCCATCATTACCGCCATCTAATGCAAGTGTTGGTTCAAACTGAACCTCTTTTTGCAGAGTTTTTATTTCATCAGTAATAATGTACGGAGGGTTTGATACGATGAGGTCAAGGCTGTTGTTATCAAAGATGTTGTCGCAACAGTACAGGTCATCGTTAATACTTTCTACATCAACCGAGTTAAGGTTAATGTTTTTGCAAAGATAATTGTATGCGTTAGGACTTTTTTCAACAGCATAAACAATTGAATTTTCAAAGTGTTGTTTGAGCGTTATTGCGATGATGCCTGAGCCTGAACACAGGTCGACAATTCTGCAGTCACGTTTGCCTTTTAATAAATCAAAGCAAGCTGACACAACCACCTCGGTATCGTCGCGTGGAATCAGTACACCTTGAGCGACTTTGTATGTGTTGCCCATAAAATACCATTCGCCGATTATGTATTGTATCGGTTCACCGTTTGAACGACGGTTGACACATTCTATAAGCTTGTCTATTTTACGTTCGTCAATCTCTTTATCACCATAAACGGTGATGTCTGTTCTTGACAGAGAGAAGATATGTTCAAACAGGTACAAAGCATCAAAGGCGGGGTTTTCTACGCCCGCCTTTTGTAAAAGTTCTTTAGTATAATTGTAAGCTTCTTTTATATTCATCGTTTATTTATCGCAGCAATTCTGGATGATGTCAGAGCCGTCATCAGGGATAACAGCAGTCATAGCTTCTATAGCAACTTCAATCATTTTATCATCAGGTTCTTTTGTAGTGATGCGCTGAGCCCATATACCCGGAGCAGCTAAAAATCTGGTGAACTTGTTGTCATACTTTCCGCACAGCTTGATGACTTCGTATCCGACACCAATCATCAGTGGTAAAAGCAAAAGTTTGAAAACAGGTCTTAATACACTGATGCCAAATGGTTGTGCAGGAATCAGCAGGCCGAGTAAAACACCGAGCAAAAGGGTAATCACAAGAAAGCTTGTACCGCATCGTGGATGAAATCTGCTCTGCTTTTTAATATTCTCAACAGTAAGCTCAAGGCCTTCTTCGTAGCAGAAGATTGTCTTGTGTTCAGCGCCATGGTACATAAACACACGCTTCATTTCTTCCATCTGTGAGCACAGGATGATGTATCCTAAAAATAAAACAATTTTAATTACACCTTCAAAGATAGACTTTGCGAGTCTGATGTCTGTGATTGAAGGAAATGCAAGTGCAAGCAGGTCATACAAAAATGATGGTAAAAAGAAAAACAGTAGCAAAGACAGCGCCACACCTAAAACTGTTGCAAACACCATAACGACATTCATCAGCTTGTCGCCGAGCTTATCAGTGAGCCATTTTTCAAACTTTGACGGTTCTTCTTCCTCAATTGCTCCTGCTTCAAGTGCTTTGTCTGCTGATATAGAAAGGGACTTGTAGCTCAGTCGCATTGAATCAATAATACCAACGACGCCTCTGATTAACGGCAATCTGAAAAATTTGCTTTTTGATGCGATTGATGATGTGTTTATATCTTCTGTGTGGATTTCATTTTCACCTGTACGAACAGCAATAGTGGTGCGTTTAGGACCACGCATCATAATGCCTTCTATCAAAGCGCTACCGCCGATAGAGGTGATTTTTCTCTGATTTGTTTCTGACATAATATATTCCTTTGAAATATCTTAATTTTGAGCAGAAATCGCTGATTCTGCTTCTTCGATTTGGTTTTTGTAGATAGGAATACCCACAGTAACCGTTGTACCAACATCAAGGCTTGAGTCAATATTGAGATGACCATTGTGGAGTTTGACAATCTCATCAGCGACAGCAAGTCCGATACCTGAGCCGTTTATTTTCTGGTTGGCTTTGTAGAATTTATCTTTGATTTTAGGGATATCTTCCGCGGCAATACCGCAACCGTTATCAGCGACGATGATTTTAATCATATCTTCCTTGAAATCCTGATAAACCTGTACACCGACCATACCGCCTTCAGGGGTGTATTTGAGTGCGTTATCGAGTACGTTGATGAACACCTGTTTGAGTCTGTTACGGTCACCGTAAACAGGAGGCATCATTTCCGGTTCATCGTAGAGCAGGTGTTTGCCCTCGGATAAAGCACGTTCTTTGAACATATATATCGCCTCGTCAACCTCAGCGAGTATATCGATTTTTTGCATATTCATAACCAGTCTGCCTGACTGAAGTTTTGAGAAGTCAAGCAGTTCTTCAACAATACCAGTCAGTCTTGAGCTTTCGGAAACGATAACAGACATACCTTTTTCCAG
The DNA here is from genome assembly GCA_045533085.1 of Ruminococcus sp. GTDB lineage: Bacteria > Bacillota > Clostridia > Oscillospirales > Acutalibacteraceae > Ruminococcoides. The sequence goes on along the minus strand of JAZSHE010000182.1, from coordinate 806 downwards.
CGTGATACGGTCAGGGATTCCGTACTGCATTGTTTCGGCCCAGCCTTTGATAGCTGTGAGCGGAGTTCTCAACTCATGGGAAACACGGGAGATAAAGTCGTTTTTGAGCTTTTCGGATTCGTCAAGCTCTTTTGCCATATCGTTTATGGAGTCGCACAAATCACCAATTTCGTCGTCGTACATTTTGGTCAACTTCTGGTCAAAGTCGCCCTGCGCGATTTTTTTAGCGGTTTCGCTCATCTCTCGTACCGGATTAACGATAGAGCGGATAAAATAGCTACCCGAAAAGGCGACGCAACCAATGATGATAATGCCGATGAATATAGCAATTAAAGTAGCAAAAAAGGTGTAGAGGTTGGCTTTTCTCAAAGACACTACGTAGCGGATTGCTCCGACAGTAGTGGAGTTTGAGTTTTTTATGATGTGGGTTGTAGCCATAACCTTTTCACCGGAACTGAGCTTTCCTGTCCATTGTGAAAAACCGTCGTCTTCATCAAGCGCCTGTTCATAGTCGGGCATCGGTTCACCTTCAACAGGCTCGAATCCTGTTGAAGTGATGGTTACTCTGCCACCTGCGTTGATAACCATCAGCTCCATTGATTCCTTGAACATAAAGTCCTCGACATATTTTGACGCGGTGTTCTGAAATTCTGCGGTGCTTTCACATTTGTATCCAGGAAATACAGATGACAACTCGCTGTTTCTGTTGAGCAGAGATTGTTCAATCGATGAGTAGGTCAGGGACTGCACAAGGACACTCAGACATACAACAAGCAAAGTGATAACAGCGATAATCACACCAAAGG
>JAZSHE010000232.1:0-1923 GCA_045533085.1 Ruminococcus sp. | reverse complement strand
GTGTTTGCTAAAGGCGGCAGAGAGAACACTGGTATGGAAGCTATCGAATGGATTAAGCGCTGTGTTGGTAATGGTGCAGGCGAAGTAGTTCTCAACTCTATCGATACTGATGGTGTTAAAAAAGGCTTTGACCTTGAAATGCTGGAAGCTGTGTGCAACGCTGTTTCTGTACCTGTTATCGCATCTGGCGGAGCAGGAAAAATCGAAGATTTTATTACACTTTTCAACACACTGCCAAAAGTTGACGCAGGACTTGCAGCGTAAATCTTCCATTTCGGTGAGGTAAAAATATCTGACCTTAAAAAAGAGATGTCTAAAGCAGGTATCAATACCCGCTTATCATAATTAAGGAGAATAATAATGATTGATATTGAACAGTTAAAATTTGATGAAAAGGGTCTAATCCCTGCTATTGTTGTTGATGCTACAACTAAAAAAGTGTTAACTCTCGCTTACATGAACAAAGAAAGCCTTAAGATTTCTATGGAAAAAGAGTTAACTTGTTTTTACAGCCGTTCAAGACAGGAATTGTGGCTCAAAGGTGAAACAAGCAATAACTATCAGCATATTGTTTCTATCACATCCGATTGTGATAATGATGCATTGGTAGTAATGGTTGAGCCAGACGGTCCAGCGTGTCACCTTGGAACAACATCTTGCTTCAACAACGAAGTATTCCAAAGTGAAAACAGACACGAGTTTTCGTATCAGGGACTTATGGATTTAATCGAAGGCAGAAAAACTGATCAAAAAGAAGGTTCATACACAACTTATCTTTTCCAGAAAGGTTTAGATAAAATCCTTAAGAAAATCGGCGAAGAATGTACGGAAGTAATTATCGCTTCTAAAGCAGAAGACAGAAATGAAACTATATATGAAATCGCTGATTTAGCTTACCATGTGATGGTGCTTATGATTGAGCAGGGTATCTCACTTGAAGATATTCACAAAGAGCTGGCTTCCCGTCATGTAATCGACCACAAGGTTAAGCAGGAGAAAATGACATAATGTACTCATCTGATTTACATGTACATTCTACTTTTAGCGACGGTAAAAACACTGTAGAAGAAATCATCCTTTCAGCAATCGATATGGGTTTGACTCAAATCGGAATTTCTGATCATTCGTATACCTGGTTTGATGAGAGCTACTGTATGAAAAAAACTTCCATAGAAGATTATCGCAGTAATTTGCTTGAACTAAAAGAAAAATATTCTGATAAAATCAAAGTTAAAATCGGTATTGAACAGGATTACTACAGCGAAGAATCAACTACTCAATATGATTATGTAATCGGTTCAGTCCACTATATCAAAGTGGAGAACGAGTTTGTTCCAGTGGACGAATCACCTGAGATATTGATTGATGCAGTTAACGAGTATTTTAACGGAGATATTTACGCTTTAATAGAAGAATACTACAAAACAGTTTCTGATGTTGCAGAGAAAACAAATGCTGATATTATCGGACATTTTGATCTGATAACCAAATTCAACGAAAACTCAAAGTTATTTGATGAAAATAATGATAGGTATGTTACTGCTTACAAAAGAGCTGCTGATAAACTTTTGCAATCTGAAGCTATTTTCGAAATAAACACTGGCGCTATATCCCGAGGATATCGCTCTACCCCATACCCTTCGGTAGGGATATATAAATATCTGAATGAAAATGGCGCGAGGTTTGTTTTATCAAGTGACAGTCACAGTAAAGATACATTGTGCTATTCTTTTGAAAAATTTTATAATATGATGTAAAAACAGCCACTCATTATGAGTGGCTGTTTTACTTTGATTATAATTAATGATAAGCTTCGCCGCCTGTTGGTGTTAAGTAACCGTAAACACCGTTTACGTCAAGAACCTTAAGTGCGAATGAGTAGTTCTCATAGCCTGCAAGCTTAACTTCAACTGTGTTTGTCGT
>JAZSHE010000159.1:0-4985 GCA_045533085.1 Ruminococcus sp. | reverse complement strand
CAGTTATGACTGAGGGCGTTATCGACGGTCTTGAGCCAGTTGAGAAGCCAACAGAGCCTGAGACACAGCCAACAGAGCCAGAGGCTCCAAAGACATACATCAAGACTGATGATGGTTACTACGAAGTAAACAAGGGTGATGTTTACACATACATCTTCTACCTTGCTTGCAGCGAGAAGGTTTCTTCACTTGACGCTACAACATACTTCGATACAACAGGTCTTAAGTTCATCCCAGCTGTAGACGAAGACGGCGAGGCTACAGGTGCTGAGTTACCAAACCTCACATCTCCAATCTACAACTATGGTGTAGAAGGCGAAGCTATCTACAACTTCTCTAACTACAAGGGCGTTAAGTTCCCAGTTCCAGCTGAGGGCGAAGAGTTCGGTGAGAAGAATATCGTATTTGCAGGTCAGTTCGAAGTTATCGGCGAGCCAGGCGTTTACGACATCCACACAGCTCTTAAGGTTCTTGGCGGTACACCAAACGTTAAGATCATCTACAACTTCGAGAAGGTTAACGAGGATGTTACAGTTATGACTGAGGGCGTTATCGACGGTCTTGAGCCAGTTGAGAAGCCAACAGAGCCTGAGACACAGCCAACAGAGCCTGACACAACTCCAACAGAGCCTGACACAACTCCAACAGAGCCTGAGACACAGCCAACAGAGCCTGAGTCAAAGCCAACAGAGCCTGAGTCAAAGCCAACAGAGCCTGAGTCAAAGCCAACTGAGCCTGAGTCAAAGCCAACTGAGCCTGAGTCAAAGCCAACTGAGAAGCCATCTTCTCAGAAGCCAACATCATCTTCATCTGGTTCACAGAACAAGCCAAATAACAACTCTGCAGTTAAGACTGGTTCAACAGAGGCTGCTATCGCATTCATCACAGTTCTTGTAATGGCTGCTGGCGTTGTAATGTTTGCTAGAAAGAAGAAGTTTGACTAATCTTAAACTTAATATTTTTAGATAAATATTGATTACGAACCCCCTTCATCTGAAGGGGGTTTGTGATTTATATGGATTATTTTATTGTACTATCTCATCTATTTGAAAATTGTATGAAATTTTACATATTAACAAATTGTTTATTGAATTATTTTGTTGTATGGTGTATAATAGCTCTATGTCATTATGGAAAGGATGTTTAGTATGAAAAAATTCTTAGCAATACTAATGTCGTTACTTGTTATTATGTCTTTGGTTGCACTGCCTGCATCAGCTGCTGAAAAAGCTGAAACAGCCATCAACGTTAACAAAGGCGACGAGGTTATTTACACATTAAAACTTACAGTACCTGAAAAGGTTGTTGGTTGCGATTTCTCTATCTACTATGATTCTTCAGCTCTCAAGATTAAGGAAATTGCTGACTATACAGGCAATTTCGATGAAGAAGAGCATCAGGCAGTTATCAACAAAAATTTAAAAGACGAGATTATTGGTAACTGGTCTGTTCTTAGCGGTGTCAGCTTTGACAACAGAGCTGTTATTTCCGTCAAGTTCGAGGCTACAAAAACAGCTACAAGTAATGTTACATACTATGTTCGTTACCTCTATCCGATTTCTCTTGAGCAGTTTACTGACTATACATTTAAGTGTGATGTTAAAGTTAATGGTAAAAAGGTAATCGATAATGCTGCTCCTGAGCTTAACACTACTGACAAACAGAGTCAGGGTCAGTTTGTTAACTCAGTAACAGGTGATAGCGAAGACGCTGATGTAAATATGGCTGGTGGCACTACAATGGAAACTCCAGAAGGCGATGTTAACGGTGGTGAAGCACCAGAGAACAATAATAATGTAAATAACAACAATAATAAAACTGACAAAAAGGATGACAAAAAACCTGCTAAAAATGATACAGAGAAAGATGATAAGAACGACGCTACATCTATTTCTGACAACGGCGGCGTAGACACTCCTGATTCTGTCGTTGCTTCACAGTCACAGACCAATGAAGATGGTTCTATCTTTACATCAATTTGGTTCTGGGTGATTATCGCTATTGTATTAATCGGTGGCGGTGCTGTAGCTTTTTATGTTACAAAAAACAAGAAAGCGAATACAGATGAAGTTGAAATTTAAAAAGTAAAGAATATTTGCAATTAAAGGCGGTTTTATAACCGCCTTTTTTGTTGAAAAATTTATAACTGTGTAGTATAATATTCCCATCAATTTAACGGAGGTTATTTTATGAAGAGAGTTATTTGTTTATTTTTAGCTGTTTTGGTGCTTATGTTCTCTGCTTTTACAATCAGCGCTTCTGCCGAGGACACAACATCAACTGATTACATCTACTTTCAGGTTCCGACAGAAGTAAGCGTTGCGTGGAAGAACTTTTCACTTGTTTTCTGTCATATTTGGAGCGAGGGTAATGATGGCGGTGATTTCCACGCTTGGCAGAGCAAGGATGAGCGTTGCACAGATTTAGGTAATGGTTACTGGAGCTACGATATTTCTGGTTTTGATTTCAAGGAAGATGCAAGCTATTCTGTTATTTTCTCAAATGAAAACGGTATGCAGACCTACAACCTGACATTTACATCAGCTTGTAAGGGTGACATTGTTGTTTGTGATGGTGGTACATGCGTGAACCCTGTCGATTCAGCAAAGCAGTGCACAATCGCTCACTGGCTTTCTAACCCTGATGTTCATCCGGCAGCTCAGATTAGTTCTGATGGTGCTGTTGTTGATCCTGATGGAGTTTTCAACGAAGATATCGATAGAAGCTGGGGTACAGCTGAGGGCGTGTCTGTTGAGTTCCCTGAGGTAGAAGTACCAACAGAAGCTCCAACAGAAGCTGAGCCTGTTGATGATACTGTTGATACATTGACAACAGGAACTGCTGACAGCGAAAGCGTAAACTTCTCAATCTGGTTCATTATCGGCGGTGCTGTACTTGCAGTTATTGTTGCTGTTGTAGTAATCGTTGTTATCAAAGCACGCAAAAAGTGATTTTGTCGTAAAACATCACGGCATATATTCTATTTGTTCAAAAAAAATAATAAACAATAGTAATATTTGTGTAATTTTTTTGCAATAAATATATGGAGTATCTTGAAAAATTTGTTTGCGTGATGTATAATGAATATGCTAAAGTGTATATCTTTAGGATTATGCAAATTTTTAAAAATTTGGAGGAGATTATTATGTTCAAAAGAATTATGAGCGTTATGCTCGCAATCGTTATGCTCATGAGCGTAGCTATGGTAGCTACATCTGCTGCTCAGGTTGAGATCGCTGACAACAGCGCTGATGTTGTATCTGATGGTGCAGCTGATACAGGTGCTGAGGGCGATGCAGCTGACACAGGTGCTGCTAACACATTCAACTTCGATGCTAACTCAGCTGGTTGGAACAACTTCAAGAAGATTTTCTGTCACGTTTGGGTTTACGGCGGCGATGCTTTCTATGCATGGCAGGCTAAAGGCGAGGCTTGTACAGATAAGGACGGCGACGGCATCTGGACTTATGACCTCGACGCTAAGAAAGTAAGTCTTGATCCAAACACACTTTATGCTGTTATCTTCTCAAACGAGAATGGTATGCAGACATACAACCTCTTAGCTGGTACAGCTTGTATCGGTGACACAGCTTACTGTGACGGTACAACATACGAGAACCCAGAGGATAGCTCAAAGACAGCTCAGGCTGCTTTCTGGCAGGGTCAGGATTCAGCTACTTACGGTCCAGAGATGTGCGTTACATCTATCGGTAACGTTGTAGGTACATGCTGCCCATCAACAACATCAAGACAGGGCCTCTTCGAGGGCTTCCTTACAAACAACCTTGAGAATGCTAGAACATACTCAGGTAAAGATGACCAGACTCTCATCGACGATACAGCTAAGGCTCTCGGCCTCAAGCAGGAAAACGTTACAGAGGGTATCAAGAACACAGGCGTTTCTGTAGCTTGGGATGCTTCTAAGTCATCACTCGAGACAGGTAAGGACGATTCAGCTTCTGATACACCAGCTGGCGGTAACACAAGCAACAGTGGCGGTTCTAGCAACAAGAACGGTAGCACAACAAAGACAGGTCAGGAGTCAACAGTACTCTTCATCATGCTCGGCGTTATGCTCGCAGCTGCTGGCGTTATTTTTCTTGGTAGAAAAGAAAGAGCATAATCTAATCTAGATTACACATAATGAAAGGCTCCGTGATTTCACGGAGCCTTAATTATTTTTGCAGCGATAATGTCAAAAATTAAATATAGGTTTTGTTATTAATTATCATAAGTGTGTTCGCATACCTCTTTTATTTTCTCACGAAGAATTATGAAATCTTTCAGAGCATCTTCCATCTGGTTTGGATTTCTGAGTATCGCTGCTGGATGATACATCGGCATAATGTGAATGCCATTTTTGTAGAACCAGTTTCCGTGCTCTTTAGTGATTTTTAAATCTTCTTTTATTATCTTCATACCAGCAATCCTTCCTAAGCAAACGATGATCTTCGGACGGATGAGTCGAGTCTGAGCTCTGAGCCAATCCATGCATTCTATTTGCTCGTCCTGAAAAGGGTCGCGATTTTTTGGAGGTCGGCATTTCACGATATTCGCTATATATACGTTATTGTGACGATCGAGGTCAACAGCATACATCAGCTTGTCGAGTAGTTGTCCCGCTCTGCCAACAAATGGTTCGCCCTGCAAATCCTCGTTTTCGCCCGGACCTTCGCCGATGAACATAACTTCGGCTTTTTCGTTTCCGACACCAAACACTACGTTAGTTCTGGTGTTGCATAGGTCACATTTTTTACACGTTTTACATTCTTTTCTTAAATCTTCCCAATTTAAGCTCAAAAAAATCACCCCATGTTGCAAAATAAGTTGAAATTTGTTTTTAATTGATGTAAAATATACCTGATAAAATAAAGATAGGTGGTTTTTACTATGAAAATTATGGTTGAAACTTCTGCTCGTCACATCCATGTTACAGCAGAAACTTTTGCTACACTTTATGGTGAGGGCGCAACTCTCACAAACAA